>NZ_JBBEOG010000008.1 GCF_037860835.1 Aquipuribacter nitratireducens
TCGCACGGCGGACGGCCCCGGGACCCGAGTCGACACGGGACATGCGACCGACGGCGGTGCCCCATGTCGACCGGCCAGCGGGACGGCCTTGCCGCCCGACCTGTCTGACCTGCGCCTGAGGACGCTCCGTCCCGGATACCCCGTCCGGTGACTCGTCCCGGAACGGTGACTCCTGCGGCGCAGCTGCGCTCGCCACACGCGAGAGCTCCGACCGCGGGACGAGGCGCCGAGCGGATCGCGGCTCAACCGGCAGCACGGGCGTGCAGCGCCGTCGCGCCACGCTCGTCGTCGCGGAGGCCGTCGGCAGCGAGACCACGACCGGCCGCCAGCCGCAGCAGGTCCGGTAGCTGCGCCTGCGAGGTCTCGAGCAGGAGCGTCCCGCCCGGCCCGAGCCACTCGGGAGCACTCCGGACCACGCGACGCTGCAGCTCCGAGCCGTCGGCGCCGCCGTCGAGGGCGACGAGCGGCTCGTGGTCGCGGGCCTCCGACGGCATCGTCCGAACGGCGCCGCTCGGCACGTACGGCGCGTTGGCGACGAGCACGTCGACGCGGCCGCGCAGGCCCCGCGGCAGCGCCTCGACGAGGTCGCCCTCGTGCACCAGGGCGCCGTGCGGGCCGAGCGTGTCCCGGGCGAGGTCGACGGCGACCGGGTCGACGTCGGTGGCGTGGAGCTCGAGCCGGTCTCCGAGAGCGCCTCGCAGGGCCGTCGCGAGGACGAGGGCGACGGCCCCGCTGCCGCAGCACAGGTCGACGGCGACCACCGACCCGGTCCGCGCCCGCAGCGCCTCGATCGCCCGCTCCACGAGCAGCTCGGTCCGTCGCCGCGGCACGAAGACGCCCGCACGCACCGGCACCCGCAGCCCGCAGAACGCGGCCCAGCCGAGCAGGTGCTCGAGCGGCTCCCCGGCCTCCCGCCGCGCGACGAGCCCCTCGAGCGACGACCCCGCCGACGCCGCCTCGCGCAGCAGGGCGGCCTCCTCCTCCGCCGCGACGCAGCCCGCCCGGCGCAGCCGCGCGACGAGCGGGTCGCTCACGCCCGCAGCAGCCGGGCGAGGGCCGGCTCGACACCCAGCGCCTCGCACGTCGCCGCCACCTCGCCGGCCAACCCGTCGGGGGCGGAGCGGTCGTCGCGCACCGCCCGGAGCAGCGTGTTGCGGGGTGTGTGCTCGGGGTCGACGAGCTCGACGGCGTCCGTGCGGTAGCCGTGCAGCCGCAGCAGGTCGGCGCGCAGGGCGTCGGTGGCGGTGTCGAGGAGGCGCTGGCGGAGGATCCCGTCGCGCAGCATGGACCGCAGCGACGGGTCCGCGTGCGTGACGGCCTCACGTCGGCGGGCGTCGACCTGGCGGCGCAGGTCCTTGTGGCAGCAGGGGGCGGCGAGCACGACCCGGGCGCCCCAGCGGACGGCCTGGGCGAGGGCTTCGTCCGTCGCGGTGTCGCACGCGTGGAGGGCGAGGACGACGTCCGGCGGCTCGGCAGGTGCCCACGTCCCCGCTGCGTCGACGACGAAGTCGACCCCCTCCTCCCCGAGCCGCTCGGCGAGCGCGCGGTCGTGCGCGACCACGTCGTCGCGGACGTCGACACCCGTCGTCCGGACCGGCCCGCGGGTCGAGAGCCACCGGTGGGCGGCGAGCGTGAGGTAGGCGTTGCCGCAGCCGAGGTCGACGACCCGCAGCGGGCGGTCCGCGGGCGGCGGCGGCCCGACGGGCGCGAGGCGGCCGAGGAAGGCGTCGACCTGGCGACGCTTCGCGGCGTTCGCGCCGACCGCGGTGAAGAGCGGGTCGTCGGGGGCGAGCCGGTGCCGTTTCGCCCGGTCGTGCGTCGCCGCCGCGACGGCCGTCGCCGCGGGCGCGCCACGGTGGACCTGCGCCTCGCCCTTCTTCGTCACGCGCAGCTGGACCGTGGCCGAGCGGGTGTCGACGTGCCAGTTGCCGAACGGCTCGGCGAGGAGCTCGTCGACGGCTCCGGGCAGAGCGGCGGCGTCGAGGGTCCGGGTGAGGGGCGCGGCGCCGTCGCGCTGCTCCGTGACGACCACGCGCCGTCCGGCCGACACCTCGACCGGCCGCAGCTCGACGCGCGGCGCCCGCGGTGTCGCGCCGCGACGCCGACCGGCGGCGACCGCCCGGACGAGGTCGTCGCCGAGCAGGAGGCCGCGGACCTCCGCGAGCGCAGGGGCCAGCGGCTCGGGCACCTCAGGCCACCCGCTCGTCGTGGGTGGGGTGCGGAGAGGAGTCGGACCCCTCCCCCTTGGGGCCGGTGAGCATGACGACGTGGGGCCGGGCATCGGTCCGGAACCGGACCTCGATCGTCGAGCGTCGCGCGAGGAAGACGACGGCGCCGACCGCCGCCAGCAGGGCCGTGATGCCCCCGACCGCGATGGTCCAGCGCGCACCCCACGCCTCCGCGATCCACCCGATGAGCGGGGCCCCGACCGGCGTCGCGCCGATGAACACCGCGAAGTACAGCGCCATCACCCGCCCACGCAGCTCCGGGGGCGTCGACAGCTGGACGGTCGCGTTCGCCGCCGTCATGAGGGTGAGCGCCGTGAGGCCGACCGCGACCAGCGACACCGCGAACGACCAGTACGTCGGCATGAGCGAGGCGACGCACGAGGCGACCCCGAACCCGGTGACGGCGCCGACGACGAGCCGCAGCCGCGCCCGGCGCCGCCCCGCCGCGGCGAGCGCCCCGGTGAGCGAGCCGACGGCGAGGAACGTGCCGAGCAGGCCGTACGACTCCGGCCCGCGGTCGAACTCGATGCGGGCCATGACGGCGGTCGTCAGCTGGAAGTTGAGACCGAAGGTGCCGACGACGAAGACGAGCACGAGCACGAGGAGGATGTCGCCGCGCGTGCGGACGTACTGCACCGCCTGCCGCATCCGCTCGAGCCCGCTGAGGCCCTGCGTGCCCTGGCCGGGGCTGCGGGAGCGGGTGAGGGCGAGCACGACGACGGTGAACCCGAACGACACGGCGTTGAGGACGAACACCGGACCGCTGCCGACCCACGCGATGAGCAGGCCCGCGCTGGCGGGGCCGAGCAGGCGCCCGAGGTGGAACGTCGCGGCGTTGAGCCCGATGGCGTTCGGCAGGTCCTCCGGGGGGACGAGCGACGTGACGTACGTCTGCCGGGCGGGTGCGTCGAACGCGGTGACGACACCGAGCGCGAGCGCGAAGACGTAGACGTGCCACACCTGGGCGAGCCCGGCGATGACGAGCACGCCGAGCCCGAGGGCGAGCAGACCCTGCAGCGACTGGCTGACCTGGAGGATGCGGCGCTTCTCGAACCGGTCGGCGATGAGCCCCGCCCACGGCGCGAGCAGGACCATCGGGAGGAACTGCAGGCCCGTGACGATCCCGACGGCGAGGGCGGAGTCGGCGGTGAGGTCGACGAGGACCAGCCAGTCCTGCGCGACGCGCTGCATCCACGTGCCCGTGTTCGACACGACCGCGGCGCCCGCCCACAGCCGGTAGTCGCGGTGGCCGAGGGAGCGGAAGGTCTGGGCGAAGGGGCGGCGGCGCGGCGGGTCGGTCGCGACCGGGACCCCCGGCGGATGGAGCTCGGTGCGCTGCCTCACGACTCGCTGAGGCCCTGGAGGAGCTCCGCGGCCCGGGCGAGGGTGCGCCGGTCCTCGGTCGACAGCTGCGACAGCTGCCGGCACAGCCACTCGTCGCGGCGGCGGCGGGTCTCGGCGACCGCCTCGCGGCCGGCGGGCGTGAGCGCGACCAGCTGGGCGCGCCCGTCGTCCGGGTGGGCGGCGCGCTCGACGAGGCCCGCCTCGAGGAGGCTGCCGACGATGCGGGTCATCGACGGCGGGCGGATGCGCTCGAGCGCCGCGAGCGACGCCGCGGTCATCGGGCCCTTGACGTCGAGGAGCCCGAGGACGGCGTACTGCGAGTCGGTGATGTCGGCGTCCGACTTCTCCGCGCGCAGCCGCCGCACGATGCGCATGAGCGCGACGCGCAGGTCCGCGGACAGGGCACCGGTGCCGCCCTCGCGGGCGGCGCGGGAGTGGGGCACGGTCGTCATCGCCCGGCATCCTACCGCAGATCCGTTACCCAGGCTAATGACCCGGGGTAACCGTCACCGGTCGGGACGGTGGACGACGTGCCCGTTCGCCTGCCCGACCGGCTTGACGACGACACGGTCGATGTCGACGTTCGGCGGCCGCGTCGCGACGAAGGCGACGACCTCGGCGACGTCCTCGGCGTGGATCGGGCGGGCGCCCTCGTACACCGCGGCCGCGCGCTCGGCGTCGCCGCCGAAGCGGACGAGGGAGAACTCCGGCGTGTGGACCATGCCGGGCGCCACCTCGCTCACCCGGACGCCGTCGGCGTGCAGCTCCCAGCGCAGCGTCTCCACCGTCGCGCGGGCGGCGTGCTTGGCCGCGACGTAGCCACCGCCGCCCGGGTACACCTCGGAGCCGGCGATCGACCCCAAGACGATCACGTGGCCGCGGCCGCTGACCCGCAGCCTCGGCAGGAGCGCCTGGGTGACGCGGACGACGCCGAGGACGTTGGTGTCGTACATGCTGCGCCACTGCTCGACGTCGGCGTCGGCGACCGGGTCGAGGCCAAGCGCGCCCCCGGCGCAGTGGACGACGCAGTCGAGCGACGGCAGGTCGCGGACGGCGTCGGCGAGCGCGGCGACCGAGGCGTCGTCGGTGACGTCGAGGGCGACCGCCCGCCCGTCGATCTCCGCCGCGAGGGCCTCGAGGCGGTCGAGGCGCCGGGCGGCGACGACGACGAGGAAGCCCGCGGCCGCCAGCGCCCGCGCGCTCGCCTCACCGATGCCGCTGCTGGCTCCGGTGACGACCGCGGTGCCGCGCGGCGGGTGGCTCATGCCGGTCAGCGTGCCAGAGTCCCTACCCTGGTCCCGTGACCGGTCGGGGCGAGCACGACGACGAGCGCGCCCGCGCCCGTGGCCGCACACCTCTGCACCGGATCACGGCCCCGCTCGCGACGGACCCCGTGGGACCGCTCCTCGTGGGGACGGGCCTGTGGCTCGTGGCCCTCGTCGTCCTGCTCGCCGTGGGTCCCCGCCTGCCCGACGACGCCGGGTGGTGGCCGTCGACGGCCGTGGCCGGCGTCGTGGCGGGCCTGCCGGCGCTGGCGTGGGCGATCGCGCGTCGCCGCCGCGGTCAGCTCTCGGGTGACCGGGTGGACGCCGGCGGGGACGAGCTCGACGGCTCCGAGCCGTCCTCCGAGCCGTCCTCCGGCTCGCCGGGCAGCGGCTCCGTGTCGAGGTCCTGACGCAGCTCGTCGACGACGGGCGAGGGCAGGGGCTCCTCCCCGCCGAGGTCCCGGCCGGTCTCGGAGTGGGCGCCGCAGCCGTGGTCGAGGCTCACCACGCGGCCGTCGTCCGGGGACCACGCGTTCGCGCAGACACCGAACTGCTGGCGGAGGCTGCCGGTGAGGCCGACGAGGTAGCCGCAGGTGGCGCACGGCGCGTCGGCGGCGCGCGCCTCGGCGTTGTCCGGCCCGGCGTCGCCGCGGTACCAGCGCGTCGCGGCCTCCTCGCGACCCTCGCGGTTGAGGACGCGGCGACGGCCGAGACCGAGCTCCCACAGGAGCTCGCGCTCCTCGCCCGCGAACGCCTCGTCCCAGTCCTCGGGGACGGCCTGGAACCCCTCGTCGAGCAGCGGGTCCGTGTCGCGGAACGGCAGGACGTCGGTCTCGCCGAGGTCGCCCGGGGCGATCCGGTCCGCCCAGGGCACCCACGCGGGCGCCAGCAGCGCGTCGTCGCCGGGCAGGAGCACGACCTCGCTGACGGTCGCGACCCGCGCCCGCGGCACGCGCGCGAGCACGACCGTCCACTCCCAGCCGCGGTAGCCGCGGTGGGTGGTGGCGAAGCGGTGGACGACCACCCGCTCGGCCTGCGCCGCCACGCCGAGGTGCTCGCCGACCTCCCCGGGCCCGGCGACCGCCTCGGCGGCCTCGCGTGCGAGGTCGACGGCGCGTGCCGAGACCGCGTCGAGGGTGACGCGTGCGGTGCGGGTGCCCGCCACGCTCAGGCGTCCAGGTCGTCGGCGACGGCGCGGAGCACCTGGGCGGTCTTGTGGGCGACGGGGCGGTCCGGGTACCGGCCGCGGTTGAGCTGCCGCGACACGTTGTCGAGCAGCTTGATGAGGTCCTCGACGATGACGGCCATGTCGTCGGCGGGCTTCCGCGTGGCGGCGCGCACCGACGGCGGGGCCTCGAGGACGCGGACGCTGAGCGCCGACGGTCCCTTGCGGCCGTCCGCGACGCCGAACTCGACGCGCGTGCCCGGCTTGAGCGCCTCCGTGCCCGGGGGCAGGGCGTTGGCGTGGACGAACACCTCGCCGCCGTCGTCGGCGGCGAGGAAGCCGAACCCCTTGTCGGCGTTGTAGAACTTGACCTTGCCAGTGGGCACGTGGACCTCGTGAGCGCGGGCGGACAGGAGCGCGCACAGCCTAACGGGCGGCGCCGTCGCCCCGGGCGCCTCAGCGGTAGCGCTCGGGCTCGGCGAGCAGGTCGTTCATCGCGCCCGAGCGGAACGCGCGCACGGCGACGGCGTCGAACCCCGCCGCGCGCACCTCGGCGGTGACCGTCTCCCGGGCCCGGGCGTCGAGCCGGTCGAGGCAGGCGGCGTCGAGCTCGAGGCGGGCCGTGCCGTCCCCGAGGTCGCGGACCCGCACGTCGCGGACGGCGTCCGCCAGGTGCGCCCGCACGCGCTGCTCGGCGATCCCCACCCGCCGCAGCCGCTCCGGCGTGATCTCCGTGCCGTACGCGATGCGGCTCGACAGGCACGCCGCCGCGGGCTTGTCCCACGTCGGCAGGCCCCACGCCGCCGACAGCGCCCGCACCTCGGCCTTGGTGAACCCGGCGTCAGCGAGCGGGGTGAGGGCGCGGGCCTGCGCGGCCGCGCGGATGCCGGGGCGGAACCCCGCCCGGAGGTCGTCGGCGTTGGTGCCGGTCGCGACGTGGGCGAGGCCGAGCCGCTCGGCGAGCGGGACGAGGACCGCCATGAGCTCGCTCTTGCAGAAGAAGCAGCGGTCGCCGGCGTTGCGCCGGTAGCCCTCGCGGGCGAGCTCGTCGGTGCGGGGTTCGTGCCATGCCACGCCCAGCGCCTCGGCGAAGCGGCGGGCCTCACTCACCTCGGCGTCGGGCACGGCGTCGGAGACCGCGGTGGCACCCGCGACCGCGCCGGGCGCGAGCGCGCGGGCGGCGGCCGCGAGCACGAGGGCGGAGTCCGCACCGCCGGAGAACGCGACGAGGACCGACCCGGCCGGGCGCAGCGCCGCCAGCAGCGCCGCCTCGAGCTCGGCCACTGGCCGGGGCGGAGCAGCGGGGAGGCCGAGGACGGTCGTGCTCACCGGCGGCACGGTACGCCCCTCGCGCCCGGCGTACCGTGGTGCGGATGCCCAGCGACAGCCGACGCGGCGAGGGGAGGGCGCGGCCGGCGGCGCCGCGCAGCCTCGCCGACGACCTGCGTGCGCGCGCCGACGCCGAGCTCGTCGAGCTGCTGCGGCTGCGACCCGACCTCGCCCTGCCGGTCCCCACCGACGTCGCGTCGCTCGCGGTCCGCGCGACGACGCGCGCGAGCGTCCAGCGGGCGCTCGACCGGCTCGACGCGGGCGCCCTGCAGGTCGTCGAGGCACTGGCCGTCCTCCCCGAACCCGTCTCCCCCGCCGCGGTGTCACGCGCGTGGGGGGCCGACGCCCGTGCTCACGTCGAGCGGCTGCGGCGACTGGGCCTCGTGTGGGGGACGGCACGCGCGGTCCGGCTCGTCCGCGTCGCCCACGAGCTCCTCGGGCCGTACCCGGCCGGGCTCGGGCCGTCGCTGCGCGCGGTGCTCGACCGGCGCAGCCCCGCCCGGCTCACCGACCTCGCCGTGCGCCTGGGCCACGGCGAGACCGGCGACCCCGAGAAGGCGGTCGACGCCGTGGTGACGGCCCTCGGCGACCGCGCGGTCGTCGAGGGCCTGCTCGCCGACGCGCCCGACGGCGCCCGCGCCGTCCTCGAGCGGCTGTCGTGGGGACCGCCGGTCGGGGAGACACCCGCCGTGCTGGACCCGACGGGGCCGCTGGTGTGGCTGCTCCACCACGGGCTGCTCGCCGTCCCCGAACCCGGTCTCGTCGTCCTGCCGCGCGAGGTCGGACTCGCCCTGCGCGACGGGCGCACCCACGCCCACCCCGTCACCGGCCCGCCGGAACCCCCGCCCGGAGCGCGCGTGGACGAGCGGTGGCTCGCGCACGCCTCCGCCGGTTCCGCGGGCGAGGCCGTGCGGGTCGTGGGCGACGTCCTGCGGGCGAGCGAGCGCGTCACCCTCTCGGTGCGCCGCGCCGGCGGCGTCGCAGTGCGCGACCTCCGGCGGCTCGCCACCGCCCTCGGCGAGACCGAGACCACGACCGCCCGGGCGCTCACGGCGGCCCACGAGGCGGGGCTCCTCGACGCCTCCGACGACCCCGAGCCGCAGTGGCTGCCGACCCGCGCCGCCGACGACTGGCACGACGACGACGTCGCCGGCCGCTGGGCGGACCTCGCCGCCGCGTGGTGGGACAGCGACGCGGTCGCCTCGCTCGCCGGCGAGCGGGGCCCCGACGGCAGCGTCCGCGCCGTGCTGTCCGACGACACCCGGCGGGCGGGGTCCCTCGCGCTGCGGCACGAGGTGCTCCTCGACCTCGCGGAGCTGCCGCACGGCGTCGTCCTCCAGGCCCCGGACGTCGTCGCCCGGCTCGACGTCCGCTCACCGCGCCGCGCGGGACCGGGCCGCGCGGACCTCGTCCGGCGCCTCCTCGACGACGCCGCGTGGCTCGGCCTCACCGGGCAGGGTGCCCTCGCCCCGCCCGGCGCCGCCCTCGCGGCAGCCGCACCGGACGCCGACTCGGGCGCCGGGACACGGCGCGCGGCGGCCGCCGCCTCGCTGGCGGCGCTGCTGCCCGAGCCCGTCGACCACCTCCTGCTCCAGGCCGACCTCACGGCCGTGGCCCCGGGCCCCCTCGAGCCCGCCCTCGCCGCCGAGGTCGACCTCCTCGCCGACGTCGAGTCGCGCGGGGCCGCCACCGTGTACCGCTTCTCCGCCGACTCCGTCCGGCGGGCGCTCGACGCCGGTCGCACCGCGGACGACGTCCTCGAGACCCTGTCGCGGGCGAGCCCGACGGGGGTGCCGCAGCCGCTGGAGTACCTGGTCCGCGACGTCGCCCGCCGTCACGGCCTGGTGCGGGTGGGCGCCGCGGGCTCCTACCTGCGCGCGGAGGACCCGGCCGCGCTCGCGGAGCTGCTCGCGGACCGCCGGCTGGCGCACCTGGGGCTGCGTCGCCTCGCGCCGACCGTCCTGGCCGCGCAGGCGGACGGCCCGACCGTCCTCGCGGCGCTCCGGGACGTGGGCCTCGCGCCCGCGGCCGAGGCGGCGGACGGCACGCTGCTCGTGAGCGGACCGTCGCGGCGCCGGGCACCGGCCCGGCGCCGGCCGCGGCGGACGGTCACCGCGCCCGTGCCGCCGGCGCCCGACCAGCTGGCCGAGGCCGTCCGCCGGTGGCGGCTCGCCGAGGCGGGGCCCCGCCCGGGCAGCGTCGAGCTGCCGTTCCTCGAGCCCCGGGTGAGCCTCGAGCTGCTGCGCGACGCCGTCGCCGCCCGTGGGCGGGTGTGGATCGGCTACGTCGACGAGACCGGACGCACCACGCGCCGCCTGCTCGAACCGCTCGCGCTGTCCGGGGGCAGGCTCACCGCCGTGGAGGTCGGCCGGCCGGGCACGAGGACCTTCTCCGTGCACCGCGTCACGGGCGCGGCGCACGCAGCGCAGGCGCCCGCCCAGGTGGAAGGATGAGCGCCGCAGCCGCGACGCAGGAGGGACCACCATGACCGACCAGACCGGCCGCCCCGACGACGACGACCGCCCCGCCGACGACCGCCCCGCCGAGGGCACGCCGCCGGAGCCGCAGCGCCAGGAGGATGCGGGGTCGGTGCTCTCGGGCTTCTCGTGGGACGACCCCGCCGGCGCGGCGCCCGCCCGCCCCGACGACTCCGCCGAGGCGTCCGAGCCGACGCCAGCGCAGTCGCCGCCGACCGCCCCGTACCCGGCGGCGTCGTCGAGCACGCCGGAGCCGACCCGGGACCCGTCGCCCGGCGGGGGTGCGAGCGCGTCCAGCGACCCCTACGCCTCCCCGCCGCCGGGTGTCTCCGACCCGGCCGGCACCAGCAGCGGGTACGGCCAGCAGCCGTACGGCACCCAGTACGGCGACCAGCAGTACGGGCAGCAGCCGTACGGCGACCAGCAGTACGGGCAGCAGTACGGCGGCCAGCAGCAGTACGGGAGCCAGCAGCAGTACGGCCAGCAGCAGTACGGCGGCCAGCAGCCCTACGGGTCCGAGCAGCAGTACGGCCAGCAGCAGTACGGGTACGGCGCGACGCCGCCCGCGTCGTCGCAGCCGTACGGCTACCCGGCGCCGTACGGCGCCGGTGCCGGCGACCCCGAGGCGGAGAAGGTCCGCTCCAGCGCCGTCCTGTGGACCATCCTCAACGGCGTCGCGATCTTCCTCTGCGGCAACCTCCTCGCCATCGGCGGCGTCGTGTGCGCCGCCGTCGCCATCGGCCGGGCACGGGAGGACACGCAGGCGGCGCGCGGCCTGGTCCGCTGGTCGTGGATCCTCTTCGCCGCCGGCTTCGCCCTCGCCATCCTGTTCGTCCTCGTCCTCATCGTCTTCGGCTTCGCGGGCGCGCTCGGAACAGCGGGGATGTCCGGGGAGTTCTGACCCGGTGTGAACGGGCCCCTCATCGTCCAGTCCGACCGGACGCTGCTGCTCGAGGTCGACCACCCCGACGCGGCGGCGTGCCGTCGGTCGATCGCGCCGTTCGCAGAGCTGGAGCGCGCACCGGAGCACGTCCACACGTACCGTCTGACCCCGCTCGGGCTGTGGAACGCGCGGGCCGCGGGCATCGACGCCGAGCAGGTCGTCGACGCCCTCCTCACCCACTCCCGCTACCCGGTGCCGAACGCCCTGCTCGTCGACGTCGCGGAGACGATGTCCCGCTACGGCCGGCTGCAGCTGGTCAAGGACGGCGACGACCTCGTGCTGCGCGCGCTCGACCGGCCCGTGCTGGAGGAGGTGCTGCGGTCGAAGAAGGTCGCGCCGCTGGTCGGGCGCCGCCTGTCCGACGACGAGGTCGCCGTCCACCCCAGCGAGCGCGGGCACCTCAAGCAGGTGCTGCTCAAGCTCGGCTGGCCCGCGGAGGACCTCGCGGGCTACGTCGACGGCGAGGCGCACCCCATCGGCCTGCGGACCGACGACTGGCACCTGCGGCCGTACCAGGCGGAGGCCGTCGACGGCTTCTGGCACGGCGGCTCCGGGGTGGTCGTCCTCCCGTGCGGCGCGGGCAAGACCCTCGTCGGGGCGGGGGCGATGGCCCGGGCCGAGGCGACGACGCTCATCCTCGTGACGAACACCGTGTCGGCGCGGCAGTGGAAGGACGAGCTCCTGCGGCGCACGACCCTCACCGAGGACGAGATCGGCGAGTACTCCGGGCAGCGCAAGCAGATCCGCCCCGTCACCATCGCGACGTACCAGGTGATGACGACGAAGCGGAAGGGCGTCTACCCCCACCTCGAGGTGTTCGACGCCCGCGACTGGGGTCTCGTGGTCTACGACGAGGTCCACCTGCTGCCCGCGCCGATCTTCCGGATGACGGCCGACCTGCAGGCCCGGCGCCGGCTCGGCCTCACCGCGACGCTGGTCCGCGAGGACGGCCGCGAGGGCGACGTCTTCAGCCTCATCGGACCCAAGCGGTACGACGCCCCGTGGAAGGACATCGAGTCGCAGGGGTACATCGCCCCCGCGGACTGCGTCGAGGTCCGGGTGACGCTGCCGGAGGCCGAGCGGCTCGTGTACGCGACCGCGGAGCCCGACGAGCGGTACCGGCTCTGCAGCACGAGCGCGCAGAAGACCGCGGTCGTCGAGCAGCTCGTCGCGCGTCACCGGGGCGAGCCGACCCTCGTCATCGGGCAGTTCCTCGACCAGCTCGACGACATCGGCACACGCATCGACGCGCCGGTCATCACGGGCGCCACGACGGTCCGGGAGCGGCAGCGGCTCTTCGACGCCTTCCGTGCCGGCGAGCTCACGACGCTCGTCGTGAGCAAGGTCGCGAACTTCTCCATCGACCTGCCGGAGGCGGCCGTCGCGATCCAGGTGTCCGGGGCGTTCGGGTCACGGCAGGAGGAGGCGCAGCGCCTCGGCCGGGTCCTGCGTCCCAAGGCCGACGGGCGCACCGCCCGCTTCTACGCCGTCGTCGCCCGCGACACCCAGGACCAGGAGTTCGCCCAGCACCGGCAGCGCTTCCTCGCCGAGCAGGGCTACGCGTACCGCATCGTCGACGCCGACGACCTCGCCGGCGGGGCGGCGGACGTCGCGACCGCGGTGGACTGAGCCGCGTCGCGTGCAGCACGAGGGGTGGGTGCTCGCGCTCGTCGTCGCGGCGGCGGCCCACGCCGGGCTCGAGCTCGTCGTCCACCTCGTCGTCTACCCGGCGCTGGCGGGCGGCTCGGCGGCCTCCCCGGCGACGGCTCTCGCGGCGCACGAGGCGCACACGAGGCGGATGGCCGTCGCGGTCGCGCCCGTGTACCTCGCCCTCGTGGTCTCGGCCGCCGGCGCGCTCGCGACCGGCCCCGGTCCACTGACGGTCGTCGCGGCTGTCCTCGTCGTCGCGGTCCTCGCCGTGACGGCGTTCCTCGCGGTCCCCTGCCACGACGCGCTCCGCCGCTCCCGCGACCCGGCCGAGCGGGCCCGGCTGCACCGCCGGCTCGCCCGCACCGACCTCGTCCGGCTCCTGCTCGCGGTGGCGCTCCTCGTGGTCTCGCTCGGCCTCGCCACCGCCTGAGGGGGACGACCCCGACGACCGCCCCGACGGCCGCCCCGACAACTGGTCATGATCGATGACGTGCCTCGCCCCGCGTGGAGGGGAATCGCGACAACGGTCATGATCCATCACCGGGGTAGGCGATCAACGGGCGGCGGACCGCGGCGCGCTCCCGTCCACAGGCTCCGTCGGCGGTCGACCGTCCACACCAGGACCCACCGCCTACGAGGACCACGCCCGCCCGCCGTCACTCTGCTCGGCCATGGAGCTTCCCCCGCCGTTGACGTCCCTCGCCCTCGCCCAGGACTGGGTCCTGACCGCGAGGCAGCTTCGTGCGGCCGGCCTCCATCCCTCCGAGATCCAGCGCCACGTCGCCTCCGGCCGGTGGGTCCGTGTCCGCCGCGGGGTCTACCTGGTCGAACCCGAGAAGGCACGGCTCATGGGGGCGTGGGTGGAGGCACGCGCCCTCGCGCTCCGGTTCCCCGGCTGCGTCGTCGCCGGTCTCTCGGCGGCCCGGGTGTGGCAGCTCAAGCAGGTGCCCAGCGGCCCACCCGAGATGGTGGTCCGACCGGGCGCCGCGCTGGCGGCGCGCCACGACCTGCGCCCACGGCAGTGGGAGCTCGGCGCGGGTGACGTGCAGGTCGTGAGGGGCGTCGCCGTCACGACGGTCGCCCGTACCCTCGCCGACCTTGCGTGCACGCACGACCGGCTCGACGTCCTGCCGTTCCTCGACGCCGCGGTTCGGGCCGGGCGCGTGACCACGAAGGAGCTCCTCGCGATCGGTCAGGGGCTCACCGGGCGACCGGGCGCCTCCCACGTGGCGGACCTGTGGGGTCTTGTCGACGGCAGGGCCGAGTCGGGGCTCGAGAGCAAGGTCCGGCTCCGGTGCGTGGACGCGGAGCTTCCGCCCGACGCGGTCCAGCTCGAGGTGCGCGACCACACGGGCCGGCTCGTCGCCCGCGCCGACCTCGGCTACCGGCTCCGACGACGGCGACACGGCTGGCTGCTCGTCGAGGCGGACGGCACCGAGGTCCACGCTGCACCGGCCGCGCTGTACCGGGACCGTCACCGGTGGAACGACGTCAGCGTCCTCGACCACGTCTCGCTGCGCTTCACCACGGTCGACACCATCGATCCGTTCACCATCCCGCGCGCCATCAGGGCCGCCCTGTGAGGCACGAGGGGCGAGCCGCTGGATGGAAGCCCAAGGATCATGACGGCTGTCGCCCGGATCCGGGCCGGCACGCGACCGAGCGCATCGATCATGACGGTTGTCGTGAGGAGGTGACGAGCGCCCGCAGCGCGGGTACGGAGGAGGGATGGCGCAGCGGACCGACGACGACCGGAGGGCCCACGAGGTCCGTCCCGCGACCCGATACGCCCTGCTGAGCGGCGCCGGCCTCGCCGTCGTCCTCGCGAGCGCGACGACCGCAGGCGTGCTCCTCGCGCTGGTGGCCTCGCAGTGGCCGCCCCTGCAGGGCGTCGACCAGGCGGTCGTCGACGCGGCGAACTCCGCCGTCTCCGAACGCCCGCTCGTCGTCACGGGGCTCACGCTCCTCACGTGGCTCGGCGGCTCACCCGCCCTCACCGCGGTGGTCAGCGTCCTCGTCGTCGGGCTGCTCGTGCGCCGGCTGTGGCGGCTCGCCGTCTACGCGGCCGTGACGGGGCTCGGCGCGGCCGTCCTCAGCTCCGGCACGAAGGCGCTCGTGGAGCGCGTCCGGCCGGCGGTCGACCTGCCGGTGTCCGAGGCGCCGGGCTACAGCTTCCCGAGCGGGCACTCGCTCGGCTCGGCCGTGACGTACGGCGTCGTCGTGCTCGTCCTCCTCCCGCTCGTCCCGCAGCGGCGGCGCCCGCTGGTCATCGGGCTCGCCGCCCTGCTCGTGGTCCTCATCGGCGCCACCCGCGTCGCGCTCGGGGTGCACTACCCCTCCGACGTCGTCGGCGGCTGGGCGGCCGGGGTCGTGTGGCTCGCGGTCACCGCCCTCGCCTTCCGCGACTGGCGCCACCACGAGGGCCTCGGCGCGCGGGACGACGACGGCCTCACGACGTCACCGGACGAGCGCGCCGCGCTCGACCCCGCACCCGCGCACGACCGGCCGGTGCCGAGCGGGGCCCGAGGCGCCGCCGTCCTCCTCGTCACCGCGGTCGCGTTGTGGGGCGCGATGGCGGTGCTCGGCACGGTCCTCACGCGGGTGACGGGGCTGCGGGCAGCCGAGGCCGAGCTCGTCGCCGCGCTCGCCGACGCCCGCTCCCCCGCGGTCACCGACGTCGTCGCGACTCTCGGGCGCCTCGGCGACACGGGCGCGGTCGTCGCCGTCCTCGCCGTCACCGCCCCGCTCGCGGTCGTCCTCACCCGGCGCTGGGCTCCGGCGGTCGTCCTCCTCCTCGCCGTCGTCGGGGAGTCGCTCGTCTTCGTGGCCGTCTCGACGGTCGTCGAGCGCAGCCGCCCCGACGTCGAGCAGGTCCCCGCCGAGCTGCCGACGACCTCGTACGCCTTCCCGTCCGGGCACGTCGCGGCCGCGGTCGCCCTCTACGGCACGCTCGCGCTCCTCGTCCTCGTGTGGGTCCGCCACCCGCTGCGCCGGGCGGGCGCGGGCGTCCTCTGCCTCGTCGTCGTCGCCGTCTGCGTGTCCCGCGTCTACGAGGGCGTCCACTTCCCGACCGACGTCGCGGGCGGGCTCGTCCTCGGCGGGGTGTGGGTGGCGGTGTGCTGGTCCGTCGTCCGGCCTGCGCGCGGCGCCCCGTACGCGAGGGCGTCCGCGGCATGAGCCGACGGAGCGCCGTCGTCGCCGGGCTCGCGCTGCTCGGGACGTGGGCCGCGCTGGTCGCGGGCGTCCTCGCGCTGCGTCGGGCGAGCACGGCGCGGCTGCGTCGCCCCGGGGTGGGTCCGGGGGTGGTCGCCGACGACGGGGTGCTGCTCCACGCCCAGCAGGAGGGCCGCGCCGACGCCCCCCTCACCGTCGTGCTCTCCCACGGCTTCGCGAGCGGCGCAGGCACGTTCGAGCCGCAGCGCGAGCACCTCGGCCGCCGGGCCCGGGTCGTCGTCATGGAGCACCGCGGGCACCGGCGCAGCGGCTGGTCGGGGCGGTGGGACACCGACCTGGAGCGCCTCGGCCGCGACCTCGGCGAGGTCGTCGACGCCTGCCCCGAGGGGCCGGTCGTGCTCGTCGGGCACTCGCTGGGGGCCATCGCCGTGCTCGAGCTCGCCCGGCAGCGTCCCCGCCTGTTCGGCGACCGGGTCCGGGGCGTCGCCCTCCTCTCGGGCTCGTCGGGGCGGCGCACGCCGCGGGGTCCCATGCGATCCGCGTGGCGGGTCGTGGAGCGGGTCGCCGGCTCGCGTGCGGTGGCGGCGGCCGCCTGGCTGATCGGACCGGTGCTCGACGGTGTCGACCCCGTGGCGCGGCGGCTCCCGCGACGCGTCGTCGGTCGCGTGTTCTTCGGCCACGACGACGTCGACGAGGCGACGTGGCAGGACCTGCGGCGCATGTGGCGCGAGACGTCGCACGCGAAGGTCGACCAGCTGGCACCACGGGCGCTGTCGGTCGCCGAGGACACGGCCCTCGACGTCGTCGCGCGCGTCCCGGTCCTCGTCCTCGCGGGTACCGCGGACCCCGTGTTCCCCGCGGCGGGTGCCGCCAGGACCGCGCGACGGGTCGGCGACGCCGCGCGGCTGGTGCTTCTCCAGGGAGCCGGGCACATGGTGACGCTGTCCCGGCCCGACGAGGTGCGCGAGGCCCTCGACGAGCTCCTGGACCGCGTCACCTCCGCCGTGGGAGCGGCGACGTGAGCCGGCGAAGGGGCGCCGGACGCGCGGGCCGGTGGACCGCCGGGGTGGCGGGCGTCCTCGCGGTGCTCCTCGTGCTCCTCGCAGGCTACGGCGTCCTCGTCGAGCCCCGCCTCGTCCTCGACGAGCGCCGTCTCGAGGTGGCACTGCCGGGCGCAGCCGCGGACGCCGACCCGGTGCGGGCGGTGTTCCTGTCGGACCTCCAGGTCGGGATGTGGTGGGCGAACACCGGCATGGTCGAGCGGGCGGCGCAGCGCGGGGCCGACGTCGACCCGGATCTCGTCCTCCTCGGTGGCGACTACCTCTACAGCCGGGTGCCGGACCCGGCGGTGCAGGCCCGCACCGTCGTCGACCTGCTCGAGCCGCTGCTCGCCCTCGACGTCCCGGTCGTCGCGGTCCTCGGCAACCACGACCACGCCTCCGGCGGCGCCGAGGAGGTGACGGCGGCGCTCGAGGACGCCGGCGTCAGGGTCCTCGAGAACGACAGCACGCGCGTGGCGTCCGCGGGCCTCCACGTCGTCGGGCTCGGCACGGTCCGGCAGGACCTCGTGGACGTCGACGCGGCCCTCGACGACGTGCCCACCGCCGCGCCGCGCGTCGTGCTGTCCCACAACCCGACGGCCTTCCCGCGGCTGCCCGCGGGCAGCGCCCCGCTCACCCTCGCCGGCCACACCCACTGCGGGCAGGTCGCCCTGCCGGGCACCCCGCGCTGGTCCTACCTGGGCCTCACGGAGGAGGAGGCGCTCGTCGCCGACGGCTGGGCGCCTGCCGGGTACGGGACGGACGGCAACCGGCTGTTCGTCTCGTGCGGCATCGGCTTCAGCGCCTACCCGGTGCGGGTCAACGCCCCGCCGCAGCTCGTCGTCGTCGACCTCGTCCCGGACGCGGGCACGGCCGCTCCCAGGAACTTCCCAGCGGACTCCCGCATTCTCGTGCCGTGACGACCGAACCGAGGACCCGGCTGCTGGTGGTCGACGACGAGCCCTCGATCCGCGACCTGCTGAGTGCGTCCCTGCGTTTCGCCGGCTACGACGTCGCGACGGCGGCCGACGGCGCCGGTGCCCTCGCGCAGGCGGAGCGGCACCGGCCGGACCTCGTCGTCCTCGACGTGATGATGCCCGACATGGACGGGTTCGAGGTCACCCGCAAGCTCCGCGAGCGCGGCCGTGACGTGCCGGTGGTCTTCCTCACCGCCAAGGACGAGGTCGAGGACAAGGTGCAGGGCCTGACGGTCGGCGGCGACGACTACGTGACGAAGCCCTTCAGCCTCGAGGAGGTCGTCGCCCGGATCAGGGCCGTCCTCCGGCGGACCGGGGTCGTCGGCGACGTCGACAGCAGCGTCCTGCGCTTCGACGACCTCGAGCTCGACGAGGACGCCCACGAGGTCCGGCGCGGGGGCCGGGTCGTCGACCTCAGTCCGACGGAGTTCAAGCTGCTCCGCTACCTCATGCTCAACCCGAACCGGGTGCTGTCGAAGGCGCAGATCCTCGACCACGTGTGGGACTACGACTTCGGGGGGGACGGCGCGATCGTCGAGTCGTACATCTCGTACCTGCGACGCAAGGTCGACGTCGACGCGCCACCGCTCATCCACACCAAGCGCGGGGTCGGGTACGTGCTGCGGCTGCCCCCGGGAGCATGAGCGAGCGCTCGGCCCCCGCGGCGCAGCCGCCCGGCAGCGGCATCAGCCTCGAGCTGCGGCTCGTCGTCGTCGTCGTGCTCGCCGTCACGGTCGCGATCACCGTCCTCGGCGCGACCCTCGTCGCCGCCCAGCGCCAGCAGCTCGTCGACCAGGTCAACACGCAGCTGCAGCGGGCCGCTCCCGCCGTCGCCGACATCGCCGCCCGCAACCTGCGCGGCCAGCAGCTCACCGAGGGCAGGACGGTCTCCGTCGCGCCGGACCTGCCGAGCGAGTACGTCGTCGTCGTCCACGTCGAGGCGTTCGACTCGACCGTCGAGATCCCCGCGCAGGTGCGCAGCCGCGACGACATGCCCGCCATCCCGCCCCTCAGTGCCGCGGACGCCCGCGCGCAGGGCACCCGCCCGTTCACCGTCTCCTCCCGCGACTCCGACCTGCGCTGGCAGGTCGTGACGCTGCCGGCGGCGGACGGCAGCGCGTCGGTGTCCGTCGCCCTGCCGCTCGAGGCGGACGACACGACCAAGCGGCTCGTCGTCTGGACGCTCGTCACCGGCTCCCTCGTCGTCGCGACCGCGGCCCTGCTCGGCGGGGTCGCCGTCCGCCGCTCCCTGCGCCCGCTCACGGCGGTCGAGCACACCGCCGCCGCGATCGCCGCCGGTGACCTCACCCGGCGTGTCCCCGAGGGCGGCCAGGACACCGAGGTCGGCCGGCTCACGCAGGCCCTCAACGGGATGCTCGCCCGCATCGAGGACGGCGTCCGGCAGCGGGACGCCTCGCAGGCGCGGATGCGCCGCTTCGTCGCCGACGCCTCGCACGAGCTGCGCACGCCGCTCGCGAGCATCCGCGGCTTCGCCGAGCTCCACCGGCAGGGCGCGGTGCCGGAGGAGGAGGTGCCGGGGACCTTCGCCCGGATCGAGGACGAGGCGCGGCGGCTGGGAGTGCTCGTGGAGGACCTCCTGCTGCTCGCCCGGCTCGACGAGCAGCGCGCGATGAAGGAGGTCCCCGTCGACCTCGTCCCCCTCGCGGTGGACGCGACCGGTGACGTGCGCGCGCTCGATCCCGCGCGGCAGGTCCGCGTGCTGAGCCCCGACGGCTCGCCCGTCACCGCCACGACCGTCGTCGGCGACCCGGACCGGCTCCGGCAGGTCCTCACGAACCTCGTGGGGAACGCCGTGCGGCACACCCCGGCCGGCAGCCCCGTCGAGGTGGTCGTCGGCCCGGTGCCGCGCAGCGACGGGCGCGAGGTCGCCCTCGCGGTCCGCGACCACGGTCTCGGGGTCCCGGACGAGGCGAAGGGTCGGGTCTTCGACCGGTTCTCGCGTCTCGACGCGTCCCGCACGCGCGGCACCGGTGGGACCGGTCTCGGGCTGTCGATCGTCGCGGCGATCGTCGCGGCCCACGGCGGGACGGTCGAGGTGCGGGACACGCCGGGCGGCGGCGCGACGTTCGAGGTGCGGCTGCCCGCGGCCCCCCGGGAGTCGCGGGAGCCGGCGGATCCGGAGGACCCCGACGGGCCCGATGCGACGGCGGCTCAGACGAGCAGCTGACGCGCCGCGAGGTCGCGGTACAGCGGCGACGTCCCGACGAGCTCCGCGTGCGTCCCTTCCGCCACGACCCGGCCGTCGTCCACGACGACGATCCGGTCGGCGTCGACGACGGTCGAGAGACGGTGCGCGACGACGAGCACCGTCGTCGTGGGCCCGATGGCGGCGACGGCGTCGGCGAGCGCCTGCTCGTTGCGCGAGTCGAGGCTCGCCGTCGGCTCGTCGAGCAGCAGCAGGGCGGGGCGGGCGAGCAGCGCCCGGGCGATCGCGAGCCGCTGGCGCTGCCCGCCCGACAGCAGCACCCCGTCGTCGCCGACCTGCGTGTCGAGCCCCGTGGCGCGCTGGGCGACGAGCTCGCCGAGGTTCACCTGGTCGAGGACGGCGAGCAGCTCGGCGTCGGTGGCGTCGGGGCGACCGAGCAGGAGGTTGTCGCGCAGCGTCCCCGCGAGCGCCGGCGCGTCCTGCTCGACGTACGCCGTCGCCGCGCGCAGCTCGGCGCGCGGCAGGTCGCGGACGTCGTGCCCCCCGACGAGCACACGACCGCCGTCGACGTCGTAGAAGCGCTCGACGAGCGCGAGCACGGTCGACTTGCCCGCGCCGGACGGTCCCACGAGCGCCGTCCGACGACCCGCGGGCGCGACGAGGCTCGCCCCCCGCAGCACCGGCGGGCCCGGCGCCTCGCCCGTCTCGTCGACGTAGGCGAAGCGCACGTCGTCGAGACGGACCTCGACAGGCGCGTGCCCGAGGACCCCCCGCACCCGCACGTCGTCGTCGGCGGTCTCCTCCGGCAGCGCGAGGACCTCCTCGATCCGGGCGAGCGCACCGAGGCCGGTCTGGACCGCCGCCACGGCCGCGATGCCCTGCGCGAGCGGCTGGACGAGCAGGAACAGGAGGAGCACGAAGGCGACGAGGTCGGCCACCGACACCTCCCCCGCCGCGACCCGGACCCCACCGACCCCGAGGACGGCGAGGAAGGCGCCCTGCACGGCGATGGAGGCGACCGGACCCAGGACGGCCTCGAGCCGGGCGAGGCGGAGCCCGGCGAGGAAGGCGCCGTCGACGGCGTGCCCGACCGCCCGCTCCTCGCGGGGCTCGGCACCGGCGGCGCGGATCGTCCGCAGGCCGCCCAGGGAGCGTTCGACGCCCGACGTCATGGTCCCGACGGCGGTCTGCGCGGCCAGCGAGGCCGCCCGTACGCGGCGGACGACGAGCAGCGCGCCGGTCATCCCGACGGCCACCGCCGTGAGCGTCGTCGCGAGGAGGAACGGGTCGACGACGGCCATCGCGACGACCGCGCCCGCGATGATGACGACCCCCGAGGCGATGTCGACGAGCCCGGACGTCACGACGGTCCGCAGGAGGGTGGTGTCCGCGCCGACGCGGCTGATGAGGTCCCCGCTGCGGCGCCGGTCGAGCTCGGTGAGCCGCAGCCGCAGCAGCCGCGAGACCAGGCGGGTGCGCGTGCGCCGGACGACCGCCTCGCCGGTCCGCTGCAGGACGTAGGCCTGGACCCCGGACAGGGCGGCGGCGACGACGAGGGCGACGACGAGCCACGTCGCCGGGCGGACCACCGACACCGCCTCCTCGATGGCGCGGACGACCTCCCGGACGAGCAGCGGCTGGGCGAGGGCAGCGGCCGCGTTGGCCAGGCCGAGGGCCCCGGCGAGGGCGAGCGCCGTCGTGTGCGGGCGCAGGAGCCGGCCGAGCGCGCGCAGGTCCGCGCGGGTGCCCGTGTCGGCGGGGTCGGCGGGGTCGGCGGGGTCGGCGGGTTCGGCGGGGCCGCGGGCGGTGCCGTCGTCACTCACGCGGACATGCTCCCCCGGCCCCGCGCCCGCTTCACAGCGAGCACCCAGGTGGCTCCGACCCACCGTCGAGGCGAGGGGTGTCCCATGGTCCGCATGACGAGCCCCACCCTCGAGCGTCCCGCGCCGCCCACTGCCTTCTCCGCTGCCCCGACCGCCCTCCCCGGCTCCTCCCGCCGCCGCCGCCCCGGCCGCTGGATCGCCGGCACCACCGCCGCCGTCCTCGTGACCGGCACCGCCGTCGGGGCCGCCGCGCTCGGGCTGAGCGCCGGCGACGACCTCGCAGCCACCGTCCAGGCACGGCTCGACGGTGCCGTCGTGGAGCAGGCCGCCTCCGGCGGCCCCGACTCCGGCGGGGAGGCGCAGTCCGCCGCCTCGGGCGTGCTCGACCTCCTCGACCCCGCCTCCGGGGTCGACTGGGGCGCCGTGGCGGAGCAGGTGAGCCCGGGCGTCGTCGCCATCGCCGTGCGGGCCGCCGACGGCACCGGCGGCGAGGGCAGCGGCGTCGTCTACGACGGGTCCGGTCTCGTCCTCACGAACAACCACGTCATCGCCTCGGCCCGTGGCGGCGAGGTGCAGGTGACGCTCGCCGACGGGCGCGTCCTCACCGGCACCGTCCTCGGCGCCGACCCCTCGACGGACCTCGCGGTCGTGCAGCTGCAGGACCCGCCGGCCGACCTCACGGTCGTGCCGCTCGGGAAGAGCGCGGACGTCGCCGTCGGCGACCCCGTCATGGCGGTCGGCAACCCCCTCGGGCTGTCCGGCACCGTGACGACCGGCATCGTGAGCGCGCTCGACCGGCCCGTCACCACCCAGGCGGCGGGTGTCGCCGACGGCCAGCCGGTCGTCACCGACGCCATCCAGACCGACGCGGCCGTCAACCCCGGCAACTCCGGCGGCCCGCTCATCGACGCGGCCGGCCGGGTCGTCGGCATCAACTCCTCGATCGCGACGACGGGCCCGCAGTCCGGCTCCGTCGGCCTCGGCTTCGCCATCCCGGTCGACGTCGCCCGCGACGTCGCCGCCCAGCTCGTCGAGGACGGCACCGTCGAGCACGCCCGGCTCGGCGCCTACCTGCAGGACGCCACCGCGACGGTCGACGGTGACGGCGAGTGGGCGGGGTCCCGGCTGGGCGCCGGGCTCGCCGAGATCGTGCCCGGCTCGGCCGCCGAGGCGGCGGGCCTGCGGGCCGGGGACGTCGTCGTCGCCGTCGACGGGCGCCCCACGACGGGAGCCGAGGCCCTCACCGCCCGGGTGCGCGCCCTCGGTGCCGGCGACACGGTGCCGGTCGTCGTCGCCCGCGACGGCGAGGCCGTCGAGGTCGACGTCACCCTCGGCTCGCTCGACGCGGGGAGCTGAGCTCGGCGCGCGCGTCCTCGACGCGCGGCGCCCCTCGACGCGCGGGGGCCACGGACGGCAGGCTGGACGTCCGTGGCCCCTGCTCGTGCGTCCGTCCCCTCCGGCCCGGCTCCCGGCGCGCTCGTCGACGTGCTGAGCCGCGTGGGCGCCGCGTCCGCTCCTGCCGCGGCCGTCGAGGCCGACCTCCTCACCCGGTGGGCGGAGCCGCACCGGCGCTACCACGACCTGCGGCACCTCGCGGAGGTCCTCGAGCGGGTCGACGCCCTGGCCGGGCACGCGGAGGACCCCGACCGTGTGCGGCTCGCTGCCTGGTGGCACGACGCGGTCCACGACGGGCGCGCGGGGGACGACGAGCGCGCGAGCGCCGCGCTCGCGCGCGAGCAGCTGAGCGGCCTGGGCCTGCCGGGGCGGCTCGTCGGGGAGGTCGCGGACCTCGTCCTCGTCACCACCGACCACGACCCGGGGGAGCCCGCCGACCCCGACTCCGCCGTGCTGTGCGACGCCGACCTCGGCATCCTCGCGACGGGGTCCGACCGCTACGACGCCTACGCGGCGGACGTCCGGGAGGAGTACGGCCACGTCCCGGACGAGCTGTTCGCCGCCGGCCGCGCCGCGGTGCTGCGGCGGCTGCTGTCCCGGCGGCTGTTCCGGACGCCGGGGGCCACGGCGTGGGAGCCGGCCGCCCGCGCGAACCTGGTCCGCGAGCTGGAGGCGCTCACCGCCGGCGTGACGCCCGCCGCTGCGCCCCGCTGACCCGCAGCCCGCTCGCCCGGAGCCGCCGCAGGAGCTCTCCTGCGCCGACCGGCACCGCACCGGCGGCGACGAGGGCGTCGTAGGCCTCGGCCGGCACGTCGTAGTGGTCGAGGTCGAAGCCCCTCGCGGGGATGCCCGCGGCGGCGGCGAAGGCGTGGAGCTCGGCGAGCGAGCTGTCGCTCACGAGGTGCGACCACAACCGGCCGTGCGCCGGCCACATGGGCGGGTCGACGAGCACGGCCACGTCCACCAGCGTAGGCGGCGACGTCCTGAGCGGGGTGTGGACGACGCGTCGACGCAGGTCGGCGGCCGGGACCTGTGGACGGGCCACTCCCACGACCGGGGCGCGACGGCAGTCTCGCTCGCGTCGGGACGCTCCGGTCCCGGCCCGACGGTGAGGAGCGGTCCATGACGAGGTTCGAGGTCGACAGCGCGCAGGTCGAGGCGGCGAGCGCGCGGGTGCAGGTGGCGTCGGAGCAGGTGGGCGCCGAGGTCGACGCGATGATGCGCCACCTGGAGGACCTGCAGGGCACGTGGCGGGGGCAGGCGGCGACCGGCTTCGCGGCGCTGGTCGAGCAGTGGCGCGCGACCCAGCTGCAGGTCCGCGAGTCCCTCGACGGCATCCAGGTCGCGCTCGCGCACGCGGGCCGGCAGTACGCCGAGACGGAGGCCGCGGCCGCCCGGATGTTCGCGGGATGACGTCGCGCGCCCGCGCGGCTCAGCCGCGGCGGGCGGCGACGGCGTCGCGGTAGGCGAGGTAGCTGCGCTTCGGGGTGCGCTCGAGGGTGTCGAAGTCGACCCGGACGAGCCCGAATCGCTTGCTGAGCCCGAGCGCCCACTCGAAGTTGTCGAGCAGCGACCACGCGAAGTAGCCGCGGACGTCGACCCCCCGCCGCCGGGCCTCGTCGAGGGCCTCGAGGTGGGCGTGGAGGTACGCCACACGTCGAGGGTCCTCGACCACGCCGTCCGGGCCGGGCGTCGGGTCGTCGTCCCACGCCGACCCGTTCTCCGTGACGACGAACGGGCCGAGCCCGGCGTACTCCTCCTGCAGCCGGACGAGCACGTCGGTGAAGCCGTCCGGGGTGATCGGCCAGCCCATGGCCGTGGCGTCGGCGCCCGGGTCGGCCTGCCGCACGAGCTCGAGCCCGGGCTGGAGGAGCTCGACGGTGGGCACGGCACCCTCGCCGGCCTCGAACACGGCGTCGTTGTAGTAGTTGAGGCCGAGCCAGTCCGTCGGCGTGGCCACCTGGTCGAGGTCGCCGGGCTCGACCGCACCGTCGAGGTGGGGGTGGAGCAGCTCGAGGGCGTCGGCGGGGTAGCCGCGGCCGGCGAGCGGGTCGAGCCACACCCGGTTGCGGAGGGCGTCGTACGCGGGGAGCGCGTCGCGGGTGACGGCCGCGTCGTCCGCGGCACGGACGTTGTCGAGGTTGAGGACGATCCCGTAGGCGGCGTCGGGGTCCTGCTGCCGCATCGCCGCCACGGCCCGCCCGTGCGACAGCAGCAGGTGGTGGGTGACGCGGGCGGCGAGGGCGTGGTCGCGCACGCCCGGAGCGTGCACGCCGTTGCCGTGCCCCAGCCACGCCGCGCACCACGGCTCGTTGTGGGTGGCCCACCGCTTCACGCGGTCCCCCAGGGCCTCCTGCACCGTGAGGGCGTACTCGACGAAGTGGTCGACGGTGCGGCGCGAGGCCCACCCGCCCGCCAGCTGCAGCTCCAGCGGGAGGTCCCAGTGGTAGAGCGTCACCCACGGCTCGACGCCCGCACCGAGCAGCTCGTCGACGAGCCGGTCGTAGAAGCCCAGCCCGTCGGCGGAGAAGTCCCCGCGACCCGTGGGCTGCACCCGCGCCCACGCCACGGAGAACCGGTAGGCATCGACGCCGAGGTCGCGAAGCAGGGCGACGTCCTCGCGGTAGCGGTGGATGTGGTCGCACGTGACGTCGCCGTCGGTGCCGTCGGCGACTGCGCCGGGCACCTGCGCGAAGGCGTCCCACACGGTGTCGCCGCGCCCCGCGCGGTCGCCCTCGATCTGGAAGGAGGCGGTGGCGGCCCCCCACACGAACGTCTGCGGCAGGTCGGCCATGGCCGCGACTGTAGCGACGGGCGCGCGCGGCTGTCGGGTCCACGACCTACCCTTGGCCGGTGAGCACGGTGGCCCTCGGCATCCCGGTCGTGCCGCGGCCGGACGCGACCGGCGCGGCGCCCCGACCGGCCGACGACCCGGGCCTCGTCGACCGCTGGGGCCGGCGCGCCCGCGACCTGCGGGTGTCGCTCACCGACCGCTGCAACCTGCGCTGCTCCTACTGCATGCCCCCCGAGGGCCTGCCGTGGCTGCCGGACCCGCAGCTGCTGCAGGCGGAGGAGACGCTGCGCCTGGTCCGTGTCGCCGTCGAGCGCCTCGGGGTCGACGAGGTCCGCTTCACCGGGGGCGAGCCGCTGCTGCGGCAGGACCTGCCCGAGCTGGTGGCCGGCACCGCGGCGCTGCGCACCCCGGACGGCCGGCGCGTGCGGACGGCCCTCACGACGAACGGCGTCGGCCTCGACCGCCGGGCGGCCCGCCTGGCGGCGGCCGGGCTCGACCGGGTGACGGTGAGCCTCGACACGCTCGACCGCGGGCGCTACGAGCGCATCACGCACCGCGACCGCCTCGCCGCCGTGCTGCGGGGGATCGACGCGGCCCTCACGCACGGGCTCGACCCGGTCAAGGTCAACGCGCTGGTCGTGCGCGGCGTCAACGACGACGAGACCCCCGAGCTCGTCCGCTGGGCCTGCGCCCTGGGCGTCGAGCTGCGGGTCATCGAGCACATGCCGCTGGACGCGCACGGCGACTGGGACCGCAGCGCGATGGTGACGGCGGAGGAGGTCCTCGGGCGGCTGCGCGCGGTCTTCCGCCTCGCCCCCGTGGGCGCCCGCGGCAGCGCCCCCGCCGAGCGGTGGTACGTCGAGGAGGGAGGCCGTCGGCTCGGCACGGTCGGGGTCATCGCGAGCGTCACGCGGCCGTTCTGCGGCGACTGCGACCGGGTGCGCCTGACGGCGGACGGCCAGGTCCGCAACTGCCTGTTCGCCGCCCACGGCACCGACCTGCGAGGGCTGCTGCGCGGCGGCGCCGACGACGAGACCCTCGCCGAGGCGTGGCGCGGGGACATGTGGGCCAAGCGCGCCGGGCACGGCATCGACGACCCGTCGTTCGTGCGGCCCGACCGTCCCATGAGCGCGATCGGTGGCTGACCCGGTGGAGGCAGACCCGGTGGTGGCCGACGGCACCGGACGGCTCGCCGTCCGCTACTTCGCGGGAGCACGGGCCGCCGCGGGCACGCGCGAGGAGACGGTGGCCGCGGACCCGGGCGCGCCCCTCGCGGAGGTCCTCGACCGGCTCGCCGCGACCCGGCCCGCTCTGGCCCGCGTGCTGCCGGCGTGCTCGTTCCTGCTCGACGGCACGGCCGCGCGCCGCGAGGACCAGGTGGGTGCGGCCACGGGTCTCGACGTCCTGCCGCCCTTCAGCGGGGGCTGATCGCACCGCTCCCTGTGAGGCACCACCGCTCGAGGGAGGGCCAGGCCCCGTAGCCGGCGGTGAGGTCGAGGTGGGCCTGGCCGGGCAGCACGACCTCGTCGACGGTGCTCTGCTGGGCGAGCTCCGCCGCGAGCCCGTGCGGGCTGTAGGGGTCGTCGTCGGAGCGGACGAGGCACGGCCGGTGCCGGGAGCCCGGGGCGAGGTCCGGCCACGGCCCGCTCGGGGCGAACGCCGCGATCTCCGGGTGGCCCAGCACGACGGCCGTCGCGACGGGCGCGACGAGGACGAGGCGACCGACGACCGTCGCGCCCCCGACGAGCCCGGTCTCGACGGCCCTCACCCACAGCAGGCACGCGAGGCTGTGGCACACGACGAGGTCGACGGTCCCCTCGACGAGGTGGCGCTCGAGCACCTCGAGCCAGCGGTCGACGTCGGGGGTGTCGGCACGGGGCAGCTGCGGGTACGCGACGTCGTGGCCCGCGTCGGCGAGCCGGCGCGCGAGGTGCGCCTGCCAGTGCCCGGCGGGGCGGTGGTTCTGCCAGCCGTGCAGGACGAGGGCTCTCATCCGGGTGTGGTGTCGAGACCGCCGAGCCCCACCCACTCGTCGCTGCCGTCGGCGAAGTGCTGGTGCTTCCACACCGGCAGCTCGGCCTTCACGACGTCGACGAGCCGAGCGGCCGTGGCGAACGCCTCGCCGCGGTGCGCGGCGGCCACCGCGACGGCGAGGGCGCAGTCGCCGACGCGCAGCGGCCCCACCCGGTGCACGACGGCGAGCGCGCTCGCCCCCGACGCCGCCGCCACGCCCGCGGCGACGGCACCCACCACGTCGTCGGCGCTGGGGTGCGCCTCGTAGTCCAGCAGCGTCACACGACCACGGCCCGGGGTGTCGTGGTCGCGGACGACGCCGTCGAACGTCACGACGGCCCCGGCTCCCGGCCCGGCGACCAGGTCGGCGAGGTCCGCGGCGCCGATCGGCTGCTCCGACACCTCGGCGCGCACGACACGGCAGGCGACTCCCACGGCGGTGATCGTACGGCTGCATCCGTTTCCCCACCCACGGCGGTAGGGCGGGTAGGTGGTCCGACGACGGGCCACCGGCAGTGACAGACCCCGAGACCACGGAGGACTCCATGCGCCGTTCCGTCACCACGACCCTCGCCCTCACCGCCGCTGCAGCGCTCGCGGCCGTGAGCGTCCCCGCCGCAGCCGCCCCCAACAGCCGGGGCGCGGCCGAGATCGTGCCCAACGCCACGCTGGCGAGCCTGCTCGTCGGGGTCGAGAAGCCGTTCACCGACCGCGACGGCGACGGCGCCCCCGAGTTCGGCATCGTCGGGAACCCGTCGTCGGGCCTGATCAAGCACGTCGGCGGCATCACGATCGACACCCCCGCCAGCGGCGAGCTCACGCTGCGCAACTTCTGGATCGACCTGGGCGCCGGGACGGTGAGCGCCGACGTGTCGACCGCCGACGCCTCGCTCGGTCGCCTCGACCTGTTCGACCTCGACGGGCTGACGCTCGTCCTCAACGACACGGCGTCGACCGCGATCGCGGGCGACACGTCGCTCTCCGGGGCACCGGTCGGCAGCGCCGACATCTCCTACTGGGACTTCTGAGCCCACCCGCTCGCGGGGACGGGCGGTCGGACCACGGGTCCGGCCGCCCGTCGGCGTGTGAGGCCGGACTCAGGCCCGCGGCTGCTCCGGTTCGGGCTCCGGGGACAGGGACGCGACCGCCTGCTCGGCGATCTCGAGCTCGTACGTCGCGAGGGTGATGGCGTCGCGCAGCCCGCGTGCGCCGAAGCGGTCGCGCACCTCGTGGACGAGGGCGGCGACGGCGGGGTCGACGTGGGACTCGACCTCGTCGAGCACCGGGTCGTGGCCCGGCCCGTGCGGGTGCGGGGTGTCGGGGACGGCGCCCGACGTCGCGAGGGGGGCGTCCGGGTCGTCGAGGTGCTGACCCACCAGGGGCTCGCCGGTCTGGTCGCTCATGCCGCCATCCGACCACGACGACGGCCTCCGGGCGAACCAGGTGCCGCCGTCGGGAGGGCGATGCGGCCACCGGCGTCGCCCCCGGGGGCTCGGCTCAGGCTCCTGCCCGCGGCATCGACGGCAGCGCGGCGTTCCTCGCGTGCCAGCGCAGGAGGCCCAGCCCGCCGACCAGGGTCCCGACGAAGACGAAGAGCGGCAGGAAGCTGACGGCCGCCAGCACGACCCCGACGATCAGTGCGACGCCGGTCCAGCTCGGCAGGGGCAGCCGCAGGACGGCGACGCCCAGCGTGGCCGTGGCGGCGTAGGAGGCCATACCGGAGATCGCGGTGAGCGGCCCCAGCCACCCCGGCGCGGTGGTGCCCGGCCCGAGCAGGTACGGCACGGCCGCGAGGACGCACAGCGGCAGGACCAGCCACCTCACCACTCGTGCCACCCCGGCCGGCCAGCCGGACCCGATCCGAGCCAGGACGCCCGCAAGCAGGAACAGTCCGGCCCCCGAGGCCAGGACGGCCGCTCCGATGGGCAGCAGGATCCCCCAGATCTGCCAGTAGTGGTCACGCACGGCGGCCTCGCTGACCGCCGGATCCTCGTCGAAGTAGTCCCCGGCCCCGGTCAGACCACCGAAGCCGAAGATGCCGAGGAGGGCGACGACTGCCGCCGCGAGCATGAGCCACACGGCGAGCCGTACGTGCCGGCGGTCGGTGTCGTCCAGCGGGGTGGCTGCGGAGCGCGTCATGGCTGGTCCCTTCGGTCCGTTCGCTGCGACCACGACACCAGGCGCCGGAGCGAGGCGGGACCGGGGCCGTGCGACGACGCATGCGCTGGCTCCTCGTGCCGGTGGTGCTCGTGCCACCCGGCATCGCCACGGAGCTCCTGCTCGGCTCCGAGGACCTGGGCAGGGTGGTCGTCTGGCTGCTGTGGGCCGGCGTGACGAGCCTGATCATGACATCGGTGACGCTCGGGCTGCTTCGACCCGAGGGCGTCGACGTCGATGTGGTGCTGCGGCGCACCATCGTCTACGGCGCCCTGTGGCTGGCCATCACCGGCGCGTACGTCGGCGTGGCGACGGTCGTCGGCACGGCGGCCGGTCGCTACCTGCCGGTGCCGTGGGCGGTCGCGACCGGTCTGGCGGCGGCCCTGCTGTTCCAGCCCGCGAGAACCCGGCTCGAGCACCTGGCGGACCGCTGGGTCTTCGGGCACCGTACCGACCCCGCGCGAGCGATCGCCGACCTCGGTGCCACGCTGGCCGGGACGTTCGAGCTGGAGTCCCTGATCCCGCGTATCGGCTCGACTCTGCGGACCGGACTCGACCTCACCTGGGTCGAGGTCCGCCTCGACGTGACGGAGGCACCCGACGCCGAGCTCGTCGTGCCGGTGGTGCTCGACGGCGAGCTGCTGGGCGTCGTCGCCTGCGGACCGAAGCGTGCCGGCGGGTGGACCGCCGAGGACCGCACGGTCGTGGCGACCTTCGCCCGCCAGGCGGCGCTCGCCGTGCGCAACGTCCGGCTGACCGAGCACCTGGCCTCCCACGCGGCGGAGCTCGCCGCCTCCCGGACGCGCCTGGTCAAGGCCCAGGAAGCAGAACGCCGTCGTATCGAGCGCAACATCCACGACGGGGTGCAGCAGGACCTGGTCGCCCTCATCGGCCTCGCCGGCCAGATCCGGGCGACGTCCCCCGATGTCAACGGTCACGCCGACGACCTCCGGCTGCTCGGCACCGGTCTCGCCCGGGTCCTCGGCGACCTGCGCGACCTGGCCCGGGGCATCCACCCGAGCCTGCTGTCGGACAAGGGCCTCCTGAGCGCGGTTGAGTCCCTGACCGCGCGGCACCCGGTCCCGGTGGAGCTGCGCGCCGACCCGACGCTGCGCACGGTGCGCCTGGGTGAGGCGGTGGAGGCCGCCTGCTACTTCATGGTCGCCGAGGCCCTCGCGAACACGCTCAAGCACGCGCGCGCAGCGCGGGTGGAGGTCGAGCTGGCCCGCCGCGACGGGGGCCTCGTCATCACCGTGGCCGACGACGGCGTCGGCCTCGGCCCCGGCGGCGTCGCCTCCCGCGCCGGGCACGGACTGGCGGGGATGCATGACCGCTTCGCGGCACTGGGCGGCCGCGTCTCGGTGGCCGCCCGGCCGGCGGGTGGAACCGTCGTCTCGGCGACGGTCCCCCTCGACGAGGCGGCGCCGCTGTCCGGCGCGACGGCACCACCGGCGAGCCCCGCCTCCCCGGCCGTCAGGGACGTGCCCACCGCGCGGACCCCGACGCGCTGACGACGAAGGCCCCCGGGCGAACCCGGGGGCCTTCGTGGTGGTGACTCAGAGGTGGTGCGTGGGGACGGGACTCAGAAGTCCATGCCGCCCATGCCGCCGTCACCGGCGCCGGCGGCCGCGGGGGCCTTCTCCGGCTTGTCGGCGACGACCGCCTCGGTGGTGAGGAACAGCGCCGCGATGCTCGCGGCGTTCTGCAGCGCCGAGCGCGTCACCTTAGCGGGCTCGACGATGCCGGTGGCGACCATGTCGACGTACTCGCCGGTGGCCGCGTTGAGGCCGTGACCCGCGGACAGGCCCTTGACCTTCTCCGCCACGACGCCGCCCTCGAGACCGGCGTTGACCGCGATCTGCTTGAGCGGGGCCTCGAGCGCGACGCGGACGATGTTCGCCCCGGTCGCCTCGTCGCCGGTGACGTCGACGGAGTCGAGGGCCGGCAGGGCGTTGACGAGCGCGACGCCACCACCGGGGACGATGCCCTCCTCGACGGCCGCCTTCGCGTTGCGGACGGCGTCCTCGATGCGGTGCTTGCGCTCCTTGAGCTCGACCTCGGTGGCCGCGCCCGCCTTGATGACGGCGACGCCGCCGGCGAGCTTGGCGAGGCGCTCCTGCAGCTTCTCGCGGTCGTAGTCGGAGTCGCTGTTCTCGATCTCCGTGCGGATCTGGTTGACCCGCCCGGCGATGGCGTCGGACTCGCCGGCGCCCTCGACGATCGTGGTCTCGTCCTTCGTGACGACGACCTTGCGCGCACGACCGAGCAGGTCGAGGGTCGCGTTCTCCAGCTTGAGACCGACCTCCTCGGAGATGACCTGCCCGCCGGTGAGGATCGCGATGTCCTGCAGCATAGCCTTGCGGCGGTCGCCGAAGCCGGGGGCCTTGACGGCCGCGGACTTGAAGGTGCCGCGGATCTTGTTGACGACGAGCGTCGCGAGGGCCTCGCCCTCGACGTCCTCGGCGATGACGAACAGCGGCTTGCCCGACTGCATGACCTTCTCCAGCAGCGGGAGGAGGTCCTTGACCGTCGAGATCTTGGAGTTCACGACGAGGACGTACGGGTCCTCGAGCACGGCCTCCATGCGCTCGGTGTCGGTCGCGAAGTAGGGCGAGATGTAGCCCTTGTCGAAGCGCATGCCCTCGGTGAGCTCGAGCTCCAGGCCGAAGGTCTGCGACTCCTCGACCGTGATGACGCCCTCCTTGCCGACCTTGTCCATGGCCTCGGCGATCATCTCGCCGATCTGGGTGTCGGCGGCGGAGATCGAGGCGGTCGACGCGATCTGCTCCTTCGTCTCGACGTCCTTGGCCATGCTGAGCAGCTTGTCGGAGACGGCCGCGGTGGCCTTCTCGATGCCGCGCTTGAGCGCCATCGGGTTCGCACCCGCGGCGACGTTGCGCAGGCCCTCGCGGACCAGCGCCTGGGCGAGGACGGTCGCGGTCGTCGTGCCGTCACCGGCGACGTCGTCCGTCTTCTTCGCGACCTCCTTGACGAGCTCCGCACCGATCTTCTCGTACGGGTCGTCGAGCTCGATCTCCTTGGCGATCGAGACGCCGTCGTTCGTGATCGTGGGGGCGCCCCACTTCTTCTCGAGGACGACGTTGCGGCCCTTGGGGCCGAGCGTGACCTTGACGGCGTCGGCGAGGGTGTTCATCCCCCGCTCGAGACCGCGACGGGCCTCCTCGTCGAACGCAATGATCTTGGCCATTGGGTGGTGATCCCTCCGCACACGGTGGGTGGCAGTCGGACCGGTCGACGCCCGCGACGGACGGGCACGCCCCGCCGGTCACGTCCCGGACGGAGCCTGCCCTCGCCTGCCGGTCCCGGGGCCCGGTGGGCCCCGTGGTCTGTTGTCACTCCCGGCATGAGAGTGCCAGCCGCAATTATTGGCACTCTCGGGGTGAGAGTGCAAACCCCCGGCGTCACGGGCACCCGTCGTGGCCCTGCTGCGAGGTTTCGGGGGACCGGGGCGGGGGTACGCCACTCGCAGCGGAGACCCCCCGCTCCCCCACGGAAGGACTGGACATGCCTCTCTGGCTCATCCTCATCGTCGTCGGCGTCATCCTCGCCATCGTCGGTTTCGGTGGCGTCGGCGACATCCTCATCTGGATCGGCGTCATCGTGCTCGTCGTCGGCCTCGTCGGAATCCTGATCGGGCGCGGCCGCTCCAAGGTCTGACCCCTCGCCGGTCGCGTCCCGCGCGACCGGCCACGCCGGCGGGCGCTCCGCCCGGACCGCCCGCCGGCCCGCACGCACGACCTCCCACCTCGCCACGGAGCCCACTTCCCGATGACCCTCCTGCTCGCACTCCTCCTCGTCCCGGTCGCCGCGCTCGGCCTCGTGCTCGGCATGGACCGGGTGGAGGACACCCTCCTCAAGGCACCCGCCCGCCACCGCAGCGCCGCCCGCGGCGTCCGCAGGCCCGTCGACGCCGCGCCCGCCCCCACCTCCACGCACGGGGTCGCCGCATGAGCTCGGTCGCGTTCCTCGTCGCGCACGAGGGCATCGAGCAGGTCGAGCTCACCGAGCCGTGGAAGGCCGTCGAGCAGGCCGGGCACTCACCGGTCCTGCTCAGCACCCGGAGCGGTGAGGTGCAGGCGTTCGACCACCTCGACAAGGCGGACACGTTCCCGGTCGACCAGGTGGTCAGCGACGCCGACGCCGCCGAGTTCGCCGCCGTCGTCCTGCCGGGCGGCGTGGCCAACCCGGACGCGCTCCGCACGGACGAGTCCGCGGTCCGCTTCGTCCGCGCCGCCATGGAGTCCGGCACCCCCGTCGCCGCCATCTGCCACGCGCCGTGGACGCTCGTGGAGACCGGTCAGCTCGTGGGGCGGCGCCTCACGTCGTGGCCGAGCCTCCGCACCGACCTCACGAACGCCGGGGCCGAGTGGGTCGACTCCGAGCTCGTCGTCGACCGCGCCGGCGCGGGCCCGCTCGTCACCAGCCGCAACCCCAGCGACCTCCCCGCCTTCTGCGAGGCCGTCGTCGAGCTCCTCGACGGTCGCCTCGAGGACGCCCTGGAGGACAACGGCTCGGTCGCGCAGGGCGCCGACCTGCTCGCGGGGGACCGCTGAGGCCACCCGGGCCACTCACCCCGTCCGGACATGAGAAGGGGCGCCACCCTCGCGGGTGGCGCCCCTTCTCGTCGTCAAGGTGCGGTGTCGGACCGGCCGGGGCCGGTCCACGCCTCAGAGCGGGCGGACGGACTCCGCCTGCGGGCCCTTCTGGCCCTGGCCCACCTCGAACTCCACGCGCTGACCCTCGTCGAGGGACTTGTAACCCTGCGCCTGGATCGCCGACCAGTGGACGAAGACGTCAGCCCCGCCACCGTCGACCGTGATGAAGCCGAAGCCCTTCTCGGCGTTGAACCACTTGACCGTGCCCTGTGCCATGGTGCTCCTGTTGCTGATGGTGCCGCTGCGCGGCCCCGGGCGTACCCGGGTCGTCGGCACCCCGGGACCGGGGAGCCGGGTCTCACGCGAAACGGTCGTCAGCCCCGGAGCGGTGCCGTCTTCCTCGTACCCGTGCGGGCCGTCGTGCTCAACCACCCGCCAGCGTAGTCGGACAGCACCCGCCCGGTGCACCATGTGCGCGTGCAGCGCCCGGATGGTGGACACGCCCGTCCGCGCGCGGTGCCCGTGGAGGGGCCCGGGGCCGGGTCGCTCGCACGTCGTCGGCGCGCCAACGCCCGCTCGGGCGCCACGGCGATCGGCGCGTGGCTCGCACGGCGGAGGGGCGTGACGCTCGTACCGGGACCGCACGGGCTGCTCGTCGCGCCCGGCTACCCGCGCCGCTTCCCCGTCACGGGCGCCGCGGCGGTGACCGTCGGCGAGGTGGTGCTGGTCCGCGAGGGCCCCGGCCTGCGCACGCTCGCGGACGTCGCCCGCCGGTGGCCCGCGCTGCTGGACCACGAGGCGCGCCACGCCGCGCAGTGGGCCCGGTGGGGCGGCCCGGTCGGGTTCCTGCCCGCCTACGCTGCCGCGACCGTGTGGTCGTGGCTGCGGACGGGCGACCGGCACTCCGCCAACCACTTCGAGCGGGCGGCGGGCCTGGCCGACGGCGGGTACCGGGAGAACCCCCCGCGGCCGCTGGGACCGGCGCTGGTCTCGCTGGTCCGGGGCGCACCCGCCCGGCTGCCGGCGCTCAGCCGGGGTAGTCGGGGCCGAGCACGACCGTCACGACGTCGACGTCGGCCGACAGCTGCGTGACACCGGTCCCGAGGTCGGCGACGAGCGCGTCGGCGGTCGCGGCGAGGTCCTCGGTCGGGTGGAGGACGGTCGTCGGGATCTCGTCGCCGTCGAAGTTCGTCACCTCGCCGACCGCCCATCCCAGCTCCTCGAGGGCGGCGGCGGCACCGGCCGCGAGACCCACCGTGTCCGTCGAGTTCAGCACGTCCACCCCGACGGAGCGGTCGACCGTCGGCTCGGGACTCGGCTCCGGGCCGGGTCCGACGGTCGGCTCGGCGGTCGGCCCCGCGCTCGGGGGGACGCTGGGCTGCGTGCCCGGCTCCGCTCCGGGGTCGGCGCTGCTCCCGGGGCTCGCCGCGTCCGCCGGCTGCGTGGCCGGGGCGCTGCCGGCGTCGGTGGGGGCCGCGACCGGACCGCCCGCCGGGTCCTGGGCACCGAGCACGCCGAACGTCAGCAGCGCCCACAGCAGACCGCCGGAGACGACGGCGACGAGGACCAGCGACAGCAGGACGGCGGGAAGTGAGTTGCGGCGTGCCCGGTGGGCGCCGGAACGGTGGTGCTGGGGCACGGCGAGGTCGTCCATCGGCCGCTGAGGGTACCGCCGGTGCGCGTCAGCGACCGGCCGCGTCCGACAGGTCGAGGCGGCGCGCCGTGCGTACCCGCCGCGACCCGCTGCGCGTCCGGCGCAGCCGCGCCACGAGGACCGGGTCGTGCCGCAGCGCCGCCTCGCGGTCGAGGAGGGCGTCGAGCAGCTGGTAGTAGCGCGTCGGGCTGCAACCGAACCGGGCGCGCACCGCCTCGTCCTTCGACCCAGGGTGCTTCCACCACTGACGCTCGAGGTCGAGGACCGCGAGGTCCTGGGGGCTCAGACCGTCGACGGGCGCCGGGTCGTCGGGCGACGGGCTCACGGCGGACGACGCTAACCGGCCCGCGCCCCACCGCCGGGCAGGCACGCCGGACGGGCACGCGTGACGCGTCAGGGCAGCCGCAGGCGCGACGCGGCGACGGTGTCGAGCGCGAGCAGGAACGCCCCCTGCACGACGACGGCGGCGCCGTCCCCGACGACGTCCCGACCGCGCACCCGGCCGCGGCGGGCCAGCAGCAGGCCGGCGGCGACGTACCCGACGTCGAGCCCGGCGTTGAGGAGCAGGAGCCGGCGCAGCGCCCGCGTGGCCTCGACCGGGTCCTCGACGGGGGCCTCCGCGCCCCGGTGCGCCGCGACGGCGATCGCGAGGTCGACGGCGCCCCACGCCGCCGTCTGCCGCGCGGCGCCGCGGAGCCGGGGCCGACGACGCCCGAGCACGGCGAGCAGGCCCGCCGCCCCGAGGGAGGCGGAGGACCAGGTCGTGAGCGCGAGGGCGACCCCCCGGCGCACCGCGAGGAGCCGCGACGCGGCGGCGGCTCCGGCTGCGGGGGCGACCACCGGACCATGGTGGGTGTCCTCGTGCGGCCACGCCATCGGGCGTGCGCGCGGCGGGGCGTGCGGCAGGATCGGCGCGTGGCAGAGACGCGGCGCGACGACGGGGCGCGGCGCGACGACGGGGCGCGGCGCGACGACGGGGCGCGGCGCGACGACCCCGAGCCGTCCACGCGGCCGCTCCACGAGCTCGTCGACCCGTCGTGGGCGGACGCCCTCGCGCCGCACGCCGGGACCGTCGCGAGGCTCGGCCGCTTCCTGCGGGAGGAGGTGGCGGCGGGCCGGGGCTACCTGCCCGCGGGGTCGCGGGTCCTGCGCGCCTTCACGACACCGCTGGACGCCGTCCGGGTGCTCGTCGTGGGGCAGGACCCGTACCCGACGCCGGGGCACGCGGTGGGGCTGTCGTTCTCCGTCGCGCCGGACGTGCGCCCGCTCCCCCGCAGCCTGCAGAACGTCTTCCGCGAGCGGCAGTCCGACCTCGGTCTGCCGCCCCCGCCGCACGGCGACCTCACGGCGTGGGCGCAGCAGGGCGTGCTCCTGCTCAACCGGGTGCTCACCGTGTCGCCCGGGCGACCCGGCTCCCACCGGGGGCGTGGCTGGGAGACGGTGACCGAGGCGGCCATCCGTGCGCTCGCGACGCGCGGCGGGCCGCTCGTCGCCGTCCTGTGGGGCCGGGACGCGCGGGCGCTGGCGCCGCTGCTGCCCGGGGTGCCCCTCGTCGAGAGCGCGCACCCGAGCCCCATGTCGGCCGCGAACGGCTTCTTCGGGTCGCGGCCCTTCAGCCGGGTCGACGCCGCCCTGCGCGAGCAGGGGGCTGCGGCGGTGGACTGGCGGCTCGAGGGCGAGCCGCCCCACCCGGCCCGCTGACCGCCCGCCCGTCACACGCCGGTCAGGCCGGCGAGCAGCACCCCGGCGCCGACCCCGACCACGCCCCCGACGACGCCGAGCCCGACGCCCGCGGCCTGGGTGCGCAGCAGGGCGGAGTCACCCGCACGCACCGCCCCCGCCACCTCCAGCGCGAGGGAGGACCAGGTCGACAGCCCGCCGCAGACGCCGAGCGCCGCGGCCGCGACGAGCGCCGACGCGGACCACGTCGCGCCGAACGGCGCGCCGCCCGCCCCGACGACGAGCCACGCGAGGGCGAGCCCGGCGACCGTGGACGCGGGGACGTTGACCCACGCCGTGCCGAGCGCCCGGACGAGGTGGTGGTGGGAGGCGCCCGCCCGGGCGACCACGAGCAGGCGAAGGGCCGCGCCGGCGCCCGCCCCCAGTGCGAGGAGCACGACCTGCACGAGCACGGCCCCGCTCACCCTCGCTCCCCCAGCAGCAGCCCCACGAGGCACGCCGCGACGCACGCGACCGGCACCGTGAGCAGCAGCAGGAGCGCGAGCAGCGGTGCGGGCTGCACGAGCTGGAGCACGTCGAGGACCCAGCCGGAGAACGACGTGAAGCCGCCGAGGACGCCGGTCGTCACGACGGGGCTCGCCCACCGCCCGCCGCGGGCGGTGCCCCAGCCGACGAGGAGGCAGCCGAGGACGTTCACCCCGACGAGGGCCGCCCAGTGCGGCAGACCGGGGAGCACGGAGGCGGCGAGCTCGGCCGCGACCCGCGCGAGGCCGCCGGCGGCGCCGCCCGCGCCGACGGCGAGCAGCAGGCGGCCCCTCAGCCCCACGGGTCGGCGGCGCGGCCCACCATGCGCTCGACGTCGAAGTCGTAGACGCGCCGCCCCTGGACGTACGTCGTGAGGGCCCGGCTCATGACGTCGAGGGGGTCCCCGTCCCACACGACGACGTCGCCGTCCAGCCCAGGTCGCAGCGACCCCACCCGGTCGTCGAGGCCGAGGAAGCGGGCCGGGTTCACCGTGATCGCCCGCAGCGCGACGTCGCGGTCGAGGCCCTCCTTGACCGCGAACGTCGCCTGGTGCACGAGGAACGCGATGGGCACCACGGGGTGGTCGGTCGTGAGGGCGACCTCCACGCCGGCGGCGGCGAGCAGCGCCGGGGTGCGCAGCGTCCGGTGCCGCAGCTCGACCTTGCCCCGTGAGCCGAGCGTGGGCCCGACGACGCACGGCACCCCCGCCGCGGCGAGCTCCGCGGCGACCATGTGGCCCTCGGTGGCGTGGTTGAGGACGAGGCGGTAGCCGTGCTCGCGGGCGAGCCGCACGGCGGTCGCGATGTCGTCGCGGCGGTGGGCGTGCTGGCTCCACGGGACCACGCCGTCGAGGGCGAGGAGGAGCGTCTCGCTCGTCGGGTCCGGCGGCGGACCGATCTCGCCCTTCTCCCGGGCCTGCTCCTGCTGGAGGCGGTGGTAGCGGGCACGGGAGAACGCGTCGCGGAGCACGGCCGCCACCCCCATGCGGGTGCTGGGGAGCCGTCGCTGGTCGGAGTACACGCGCTTCGGGTTCTCTCCGAGCGCGCTCTTGATGCTCGCCGGCTCCTTGAGGAGCATGTCGTCCGCGGTGCGGCCCCACGTCTTGAGCGCCGCCGTGCGGCCGCCGACGACGTTGGCCGAGCCGGGCTTGACGACGACGGTCGTCACGCCGCCACCGAGCGCGTCGACGAAGGCGACGTCGGCGGGGTTGACGGCGTCGAGGGCCCGGAGCCGAGCCGTGTTCGGGTCGGTCGTCTCGTTGTGGTCCCGACCCGGCCAGTCCTCGCCGTCCTCGAGCACGCCGAGGTGGGCGTGCGCCTCGACGAAGCCCGGCAGGACCCAGCGACCGCTCGTGTCGTGCACCGGCACCCCCTCGGGCACCGGGACGTCGTCGACCCGGCCCACCGCGACCACGGCCCCGTCGCGCACGAGGACCGTGCCGCGCTCGACGACGTCGCCGGCCACGGGCACGACCCGACCACCGACGAGCGCGACGTCCCGCCCGGCTCCGACCGGCGGGCCTGTGAACCCCTCCGTCGCCACCGCTCAGCCCTGCGCGCCGAGCGCGGCGTCGACCGCGGCCCGCAGGTCGTCCGGGGACGGGTAGCCGCCGTCCGCGCCGGTGACGCGCTCGCCGTCGACGAGGACGGTGGGGGTGCTGAGGCGGTCGAGCTCGGCTGCGGCGGCCTCGGTGGTGGCGGTGGCCCAGCCGAGGTAGCGGCCCTCCTCGACGCACTGCCCGACGTCGACCCCGGCCTCCGACGCGATTGCGACGAGCCGCTCGTCGGGCAGCCCGGCCCCGCCCTCGGCGGGCTGCTCGGCGAACACCTGCGCGCCCCACGCCTCGAGCGCGTCCGGGTCGGCCTCCCCGACGCACGCGGCGGCGGCGGCGGCACGGCTGGAGTAGCCGTCGCTCACGCGGTCGAGGATCGCGACCGGGCGCCGGACGAGCGAGGCGTCCGTGCCGGCCGCCAGCTCGCGGAGGAGCTCCCCGGACTCCTCCTCCAGGTCCCGGCAGAACGGGCACTGGTAGTCCTCGTACACGACGACCTCGACCTCGCCCGGCTCCCCCACGAGGAACCCGCCGCTCGCGGGGTCGTCGGGGCTCGTCAGCGTCGTGCCCTCCGGGTAGGCGACCTCGTCGTCACCACCGCCTCCGGAGAGGACGACGGCGACCACCACGACGGCGACCAGCGCGACGACGACCCCGATCGCCACGCCGTACAGCAGGCGCGCGCGGCGCCGGTCCGCCTCGTTCTGCCGGCGGATCTCCTGCAAGCGGGCGTCGCGCTGGTGCGGGTCGAGGTTGCGGGCCATGTCAGGCCCGCACCTCGCGGCGGTCCTCGCCCCACAGCACGTGGAAGGAGCCCTCACGGTCGACTCGGCGGTACGTGTGGGCGCCGAACAGGTCGCGCTGCCCCTGGACGAGAGCGGCGGGCAGCCGGTCGCGGCGGGCCCCGTCGAACGCCGCGAGCGCGGCGGAGAAGCCGGGCACCGGCACCCCGGCGCGGACGGCGGCGGCGACGACGTCCCGCCACGCGTCCCCGGCGCCGTCGAGCGCCTCGTGGAACACGGGCGCGGTGAGGAGGCTGACGAGCCCCGGGTGCTCGCGGTAGGCGTCGGTGATCCGGTCGAGGAAGCGGGCCCGGATGATGCAGCCCCCGCGCCAGATCCGCGCGATCGTCCCCATGTCGAGGTCCCAGCCGTGCTCGGCGGCACCCGCCGACAGCATGTCGAAGCCCTGCGCGTAGCTCACGATCTTCGAGGCGTACAGCGCGCGGCGGACCGCCTCGACGAAGCCCGGCACGTCGTCGGGCACGGGGGTCGCGGAACCCGACGACACCCCGAAGGCGGCCTGCACGGCGTCCCGGGTCTCGCGGTGGCTCGACAGGGCGCGGGCGAAGACGGCCTCCGCGATCCCGCTCACGGGCGTGCCGAGGCTCAGCGCGGTCTGCACCGTCCACGTGCCCGTGCCCTTCATGCCGGCCTCGTCCAGGACGACGTCCGCGAACGGCTGACCGGTCGCCCCGTCGACGTGCGCGAGGACCTCGGCGGTGATCTCGATGAGGAACGAGTCGAGCTCGCCGGTGTTCCACTCGCGGAACACGTCGGCGATCTCCGCGGGCGACAGCCCCACGACGTGGCGGAGCAGGTCGTACGCCTCGCCGATGAGCTGCATGTCGGCGTACTCGATGCCGTTGTGGACCATCTTGACGAAGTGGCCGGCGCCGTCGGTGCCGAGGTGGGCGGCGCACGGCGTGCCGTCGACCTGCGCCGCGATGCTCTCGACGATCGGTCCGAGCGTCTCGTAGGCGGCCTCCGAGCCGCCGACCATGATCGAGGGGCCGTTCAGCGCGCCCTCCTCGCCGCCGCTGACCCCGGCCCCGACGAAGTGGAGCTTCCGCGCGGCCAGCGCCTGGGTGCGCCGGATGGTGTCGCCGAAGAGGGCGTTCCCGCCGTCGACGACCATGTCGCCGGGCTCGAGGAGGTCGGCGACCGCGTCGACGACCGCGTCCGTGCCCGCACCCGCCTGGACCATGGAGATGACGACGCGTGGTGTCGTGAGGGACGCGACGAAGTCCTCGAGGGACTCGCTCGGGACGAACTCGCCCTCGTCACCGTGCTCCGCGACGAGCGCGCGCGTCTTCTCGGGGCTGCGGTTGTAGAGGGCGACCGTGTGCCCGTGCCGCGCGAGGTTCCGCGCGAGGTTGCTGCCCATCACGGCCAGCCCGACGACTCCGACGTCCGCGCGTGCGCTCATGCCCCATTCCTACCGCGTGCGGGCCGCGACATGCCGGGCGGTCCCACCCGGCTGCCCGACGGCGAGGTGCACCCGGGAGTCAGGCGAGGTCGCCGGCGTGCCGGACCCAGTCCCCGCCGGGCACGAGCGCGCCGACGCCCTCGACGGCACCCGCGTAGGCGTAGGTCTGCACGTCGAGGCCTGTCGGGTGCCCGGTCTCGTCGAACAGAGGGACGAGGACCCGGACGTACTCCGAGCCGGCGGGGTCCGCGGGGTCGAAGGCCTCGAGCGCGTCGAGCGCGTCGAGCGCGGCCGGGTCGCCCACCTCGTAGGCCTCCACGCGGACCAGGTGCGTGCCGGGGACGACGAGCAGCGGGTAGCCGTAGGCGCGCCCGAGCGGGGCGCTCACCTCGTGCAGCGCCCCGCGCAGGTGGCCGTCGGCCACGTGCCGGGCCCCCGCGAGCAGCCCCGCGTTGCGGCAGCCGCGCCGCAGGGTGCCGTAGACGGCGAGGACGAGCGGCACGGCGCGGTCGGCCACCGCCGGCGGGTGGGGGACCCGGGTCACGGCACCAGCGTGCCAGGGAGGCCGTGCGCTGCGAGGCTGGGCCGGACCTGCCCGCCACCCGCCACCACCTCGCGGAGGCACGCATGACGACCTCGCCCACCCAGGGCCCGCCCGGCCCCGACCTCCCCTCGCACCGTGCCCCGACCCGGCGGCAGGAGGACGGCCGGCCCGCGCACGAGCAGCGCCCGGCCGTCAGCCCGCACGAGCCGAGCCTCGCCGACGCCGAGGTCACCCGGTCCCGCCCGGCACCCGACGACGGTCGCCGCACGACGGGGCGCCCCCACGTCGTCGTCGTCGGGTCGGGCTTCGGTGGCCTGTTCGCCACCCGGCACCTCGCGAAGGCCGACGTCGACGTCACCCTCGTCTCCCGGACGAGCCACCACCTGTTCCAGCCGCTGCTCTACCAGGTGGCGACCGGGATCCTGTCGGAGGGCGACATCGCCCCCTCGACCCGCGAGGTCCTCAGCGGCCAGACGAACGCGACGGTCCTCCTCGGCGAGGTGACGGACATCGACCTCGACTCCCGCTGCGTCCGCTCGCAGGTCCTCGACAGCGAGACGGTCACGACCTACGACCACCTCGTGGTGGCCGCGGGCGCCGGGCAGTCGTACTTCGGCAACGACCACTTCGCCCTGTGGGCGCCGGGCATGAAGTCGATCGACGACGCGCTCGAGCTGCGCGGGCGCATCTTCGGCGCCTTCGAGCTCGCCGAGCTCGCGTGGGACGAGGCGGAGACCGCCCGCATGCTCACCTTCGTCGTCGTGGGCGCCGGGCCGACGGGCGTCGAGATGGCAGGACAGATCGCCGAGCTGTCCCGGCAGACGCTGCGGCGCGACTTCCGCCGGATCGACCCCACGAGCGCGCGCGTGGTCCTCGTCGACGCTGCCCCGAAGGTGCTGCCCGGCTTCGACGACTCCCTCGGCCGCGCCGCGCACGAGCAGCTGGAGAAGATGGGGGTCGACGTCCAGCTCGGCGCCATGGTCGTCGGCGTCGACCGGTTCGGCCTCGACGTCAAGGACTCCGACGGCACGACCCGCCGTATCGACGCCCGCTGCAAGGTGTGGGCGGCCGGCGTGCAGGCGAGCGCCCTCGGGGCGCAGCTCGCCGAGCAGTCCGGCGCGGAGCTCGACCGCTCGGGCCGGGTGAAGGTCGAGCCCGACCTCACGCTGCCGGGCCACCCGGAGGTCCACGTCGTCGGCGACATGATGGCGCTGGAGGGTCTGCCGGGCGTCGCGCAGGTCGCCATCCAGGGCGGGGAGCACGCCGCCCGGGAGATCCGTCGGTCGCTGGCGGGCGAGGCGACGGGCGAGCCGTTCCGGTACAAGGACAAGGGCTCCATGGCGACCATCGCCCGCTTCTCCGCAGTCGCGGACGTCGGGGGGCGCAAGTTCTCCGGCTTCGTCGCGTGGGTGCTGTGGCTCGCGGTCCACCTGCTCTACCTCGTGGGGTTCAAGAACCGCGTGACGACGCTGCTGAAGTGGACCATCACGTTCGTCGGGCGCGGGCGCAGCGAGCGCGCGGTCACCCAGCAGCAGATCATCGCGCGTCGCGCGCTCGCGCAACGCGGCCAGGACGCCGCGACGGCCTCGACGACGCAGGCCGCCCCCACCCGCTCGGGCACGGAGTCGGTGTCGATGTCGACCGACGTCGAGCGGGACGGCCCGGCCGGCGGGGACGCCGATGGCGACGGCTCACACACCGACGAGGAGCGCGACGCCGTCCCGGGCGACCGGGGGCTGGACGTGCGCGAGGAGCGCGTCAGGGCACAGCAGGACGGCTGAGGGTCCGCTCGGCCGACAGCAGGAGGGCGAGCTCCTCCGCGGGCACGGCCCGCGACCACAGCCAGCCCTGACCGAGGTCGGCGCCGAGCCGGGCCATCTCCTCCGCCACCTCGACGGTCTCCACGCCCTCGACGACGCTCGTGAGCCCGAGGCTCCGGCACAGCTCGAGGCCGGCGAGGAGGACCGCCCGGGCGCGCGCGTCGGAGGCGGCTGCGGTGACGAGCCCGCGGTCGAGCTTCAGCGTGCTCGCGGGCACGCGCCGCAGGTAGCCCAGCGAGGCGTGCCCGGCGCCGAAGTCGTCGATGACGACGTCGACCCCGGACGCGACGAGCTCGTGGAGGTGCCACAGCGCGGGCCCGTCCTCGTCGAGCAGCACCGACTCCGTCACCTCGAGCGCGAGCGAGCCAGGCGCCACCGCGTGCGTCGCGACGACGTCGCGCACGACCTCGAGCAGGCGACGCTGCTGCAGCTGCAGCGGGGAGACGTTGACGCTGAGCCGGACGCCCGCGGCGAGGACCCCCGCGTCGTCCGCGCGACGCAGCGCCGCGCGGAGCACGTGCTCGCCGAGGTCGTCGATGACACCGCAGCGCTCCGCGGCCGCGACGAACTCCGGCGGCGGCACGTGGCCGAGCTGGTCGTCGTGCCAGCGGGCGAGCGCCTCGGCCGCGACGACCCGGCCGGTGCGGAGGTCGACGATCGGCTGGAGGAGCACGTCGACCTCGCCACGGGCGACGGCCCGCGGCAGGCGCCGCCCCACCGCGAGCGCGCGCAGCGCCCGGCAGCGCTGCGCCTCGTCGTGGAGGACGGGGCGCCCGGCGCGCTGCTGCTGGGCGCTGTGCAGCGCCTGGGTCGCGTCCTCGACGACCTCCGCGACGCTCGTGACGCCGTCGGCGGCGACGGCGACCCCGACGTGGAGGCGGGTGCCGTGCTCCCCCACCCGGGCGTGCTCCTGCGCGTCCCGCTGCAGCCGCTCGGCGAGGGCGAGCGCGCGGTCCGACACACGCGCCGTCGCGACCGGTGAGGGCAGGGGCGGGAGCACGACGGCGAACTCGTCGCCGCCGGCGCGGAAGCACGTCGCGTCCGGTGGCGCGGCCGCACGGACGAGCAGCGCGACCTGCCGCACCAGCTCGTCGCCACCGCGCCGGCCCTGGACCTGGTTGACGGCGTCGAGGCCGGCGATGTCGAGGACGACGACGGCCCGGCACGCGCGGTCGGCGGCTGCCGCGAGCGCCTGGGCGTTGGGGAGGCCGGTGAGGGGGTCGACGAGCGCCTGCCGGGTGAGGGTCCGGACGAGGTCGCGGAGCACCTCGAGGAGGAGGACCTCGCGCCCGAGGAACAGGGCGATGACGACGAGGCCGAGCACCCGGGCGACGGGGTCGAGGCCCGGCGCCCCGCCAGCGAGGACGGCGAGGACGAGCAGCACGCACGCGACGAGCGTCGTGGCGGTCGCGGTGCGGCCGCCGTCGTCCTGCGCCTCGGGCCGTGCGTCGACGCCACGGCGACCGGTGGCGGACGCCCAGGCGGTCGCGGCGGCGAGCGTCGGGACGACGACGGCGGCCTGCCACAGGGCGGAGGCGGCGAGGACGCCCTCGGGAAGGTCGACACCGAGGCCGGGCAGCACGTCGATCCCGTCGGCGACGACGAACGCGGCGACGCCGAGCGCGAGCACCAGCGGTCCCCGGCCCCGGTCGCGGAGGGCGGCGAGGACCGGGACGCTGCAGCACGCGGCCACGGCGACCAGCACGAGGACCGTGACGGTGGAGGCCCACCACGACCCGGAGGGCGCTGGGACCAGCAGCTCCCACGCGGCGAGCGCCACGCACGTGGCGACGAGGAGGGAGTCGAGCAGCAGCCGGGTGACGGGCAGCGCGGCCTGCGACGGCGCCGGGGCGTTCGCGAAGGCGGCGAGCACGAGCGGGGTGACCGCCATCGCCACGAGGTCGCCCGGTGCCCACGGGTGGGTGCCGACGACGACCGCGTTGAGGAGCTGCCCGAGCCCGTACAGCGCGAAGGCGGCACCGAGGAGCCTCGTGGTGGCGCGGCGGGCCGGGACCGCGTGGTCGCGGACGCGCAGCAGCCACGCCGCCCCGAGCACGCACGTGACGGCGACGACGGCGTGGCCGGCGCGGTCCTCGAGGTCGGGGCGGAGGCCCTGCGCGGCGAGGAGCGCCACGACGGGCCCCAGGACCCCGACGACCAGGAGGACGGCGCGGGCGGGGACGGCGGTACGGGTGCGACGGGACCGCCGCCCGTCCTCCCGTGTCGCCCGCACGACGAGCAGCATCGGCAGGCGCACCCGCCGACCTGAGCCGGCGGGCGCCCTCAGTCCGGCGGCAGCCGGTCGGCGAGGAGCTCGGCGAGGTGGCGTCCTCGGACGCCGGCGAGGTCGGCCGCCTGCGTGCGGCAGGAGAACCCGTCGGCGAGCAGCACCGTGCCGGGGGCCGCCTCGCGGAGCGCGGGCAGCAGGGCGCGCTCGGCGACGGCGACGGAGACCTCGTGGTGCCCGGCCTCCATGCCCCAGTTGCCGGCGAGGCCGCAGCACCCGGCGAGCGCCCGCACCCGCGCCCCGGCCCGCTGCAGGAGGTCGAGGTCGGCGCCGTAGCCGGTCTCGCTGTGCTGGTGGCAGTGGGGCTGGGCGACGACGTCGAGGCCGGAGAGATCGGGCGGGGTCCAGCCGTCGGCCACGCGGGTCTGCAGCTGCTGCGCGAGGGTGCGGACGGCGGCCGCCACCCGGGGTGCACGCGGGTCGTCGGGCACGAGCTCGGGCAGGTCGGACATGAGGGCGACGGTGCACGAGGGCTCGAGGCCCACCACCGGCAGCCCTGCGTCGACGTGCGGGGCGAGGACGTCGAGGGTGCGGCGCAGCCGCTCCCGGGCGCCGTCGAGCTGGCCGGTGGAGATCCACGTGAGGCCGCAGCAGGCGCCGGGGCCGGCGAGGACGACCTCGTGCCCGGCGGCCTCGAGGACGCGCCGTGCGGCCTCGCCGACGTCGGGGCCGAAGCCGTCGGTGAAGGAGTCGGCCCACAGGAGCACCGGCCCACCGGGGGCACGGTCGTGCCGCCACGGGCGCGCCGTGCGGTCCGCCGCCCAGCGTGCGCGCAACGTGCGCGGCGCGAAGCGGGGCACCCCACGCCGGGGGTCCATGCCCCCGAGGCGCAGCACGAGCCGGCGGAGGGGGGCGAGACGCAGGACGGTGTTGAGGACGGTCGCGAGCCCGGGGACGGCGGCGACGAGTGCCGACCAGCGGGGGAGCCACCCGAGCGCGTAGTGCGCCGGGGGCCGCAGCCGGCCCCGGTAGCGGCGGTGGAGCCACTCTGCCTTGTACGTCGCCATGTCGACCCCGGCGGGGCAGTCGCTCGCGCACGCCTTGCACGACAGGCAGAGGTCGAGGGACTCCGCGACCGCCGGGTGCTCGACCCCGCCGACGAGCGTGCCGACCGTCAGCTCCTGCAGGACCCGCGCCCGCCCGCGCGTGGAGTCCTTCTCCTCGCGGGTCGCGAGGTACGACGGGCACATGAAGCCGCCCGCGGCACCGGTGTCGGCCCGGCACTTGCCGACCCCGACGCAGCGGTGGACGGCGCGGGTGAGGTCGCCGGAGTCGTGCCGCAGGGCGAATCCGCCCGCCGGGGCGGCCGGGCGGGCCAGCGGCCGCCGCAGGTCGGCGTCGACGGGTCGCGGTCGCACGAGCACGCCCGGGTTGTGGACGTCGTCGGGGTCGAGGAGCGCCTTGAACCCCTCGAACAGCCGCAGCGCCTCCGGCGAGTACATGCGGGCGAGGAGCTCGGAGCGGGCGCGGCCGTCCCCGTGCTCGCCGGACAGCGACCCCCCGTGCGCGACGACGAGGTCGGCGGCGTCGTGGAGGAAGGGGCGCAGCCGCTGCGGGGCGTCGGCCAGCGGCAGGTCGATGCGGACGTGCACGCACCCGTCCCCGAAGTGCCCGTACGCGAGGCCGTCGACGCCGTGGTCGCGCAGGAGCGCCGCGAAACCGCGGAGGTAGTCGCCGAGCCGCTCGGGCGGGACGGCGGCGTCCTCCCAGCCGGGCCACGCCTGCGCGCCGGCGGGGGTGCGTCCGGCGAGCCCGGCGCCGTCCTCCCGGATGCGCCACAGCGCGGTCGCCTCCGGTCCGGGCGGGACCACGCGGACGGCGTCGGTGCCGGCGTCCGCGGCGAGGCGGCGGGCGGCGGCGAACGCCCCCGCCTCGTCTCCGCCGCCGACCTCGCAGAGCAGCCAGCCGCCGCCCGGCGGCAGGTCCGGGACGGACGCCTCGCCCTTGTGGTGCCTGACCACGTCGACGAGACGCGCGTCGATGCCCTCGACGGCGAGCGGGTGGTGCGGCAGGAGGGCGGGCACGGCGTCGGCGGCGGCCGCCATGTCGGGGTAGGCGAGCACCGCGAGGGCGGTCGCGGGCGCGAGGTCGACGAGGCGGACCGTGGCGCCGAGCAGCACCCCGCACGTGCCCTCGGTCCCGACGAGGGCCTTCGCGAGGTCGCGGCCGTTCTCCGGCAGGAGGTGCTCGAGGGAGTAGCCGGACACCTGCCTCGGGAAGCGCCCGAGCTCGGTCCGCACGAGCCCGAGGTGCGCGCCCACGAGCTCCTCGAGGCCGGGCACGGGTGACAGGTCGCCGGCACCGGCGGTGAAGCGGCGACCGCGGCCGTCGAGCCAGTCGAGGGCGACGACGTTGTCGGCGGTGCGCCCGTACGCGACGGCGTGGGGCCCGCACGCGTTGTTGCCGATCATCCCGCCGAGGGTGCAGCGGGCCTGCGTCGACGGGTCCGGGCCGAAGCGCAGCCCGTGCGGACGGGCGGCTGCCTGCAGCGACGTGAGGACGACGCCGGGCTCGACGGTCGCGGTGCGCGCGTCCGGGTCGACGGCGAGCACGCGGGTCAGGTGCCGGCTCGTGTCGACGACGACCCCGGGGCCGACGGCGTTGCCGGCGACGGAGGTGCCGCCGCCCCGCAGCGTGAGCGGGGTGCCGGTCGCGCGGCACACCTCGGCCGCGGCGAGGACGTCGTCGACGTCGCGGGCGACGACGACCGCCGCCGGCAGGACCCGGTAGTTGCTCGCGTCGGTGCTGTACTCGGCGCGCACGCGCGCGGAGTCGTCGACCCTGGCGCCGCCGCCCAGCGCCCGCCGCAGCCGCACGACGATGTCGCCCGGCACCTCGGCCGCCCCCGGTCCGGGTGCTCCGGCCGCGTGCGGCGCGGCGCCGGTCAGCGTCATGCGACCAGTCTGCCTGCCCGTCCCGCGTTTCCCGGACCGGGTCCGCGGGCACGTGGGCGGCATGGCCGGGACGGACGGGACCACGGACTGGACGCGCGCGGGGACGGCGGTGCCGCGCACGCTGCTGCGCGACTGGGTGGTCTGCGGGCTGGTGGCCGCGACGACGCGTTTCGTCCCGGTGCCGCTGCTCGACGACGCCGTGCAGGGCCGGGCCGTCCGCGAGTCGGTGCGGAGGACGCTGCGGGAGGCCGGGCGGACGTACCCGGTGGAGACGGTCGCGCCGCTGTACGAGCGGCGCGGGCGTGGCCTGCTCCGCACCGTGGCGGCCGCCCCGCTCGCCCTCGCGCTGTGGCCCGCCCGCAAGTGGGTACGTGTCGCCGGCGCCGTGCGGGGCGTACCCACCGACCTCGCGCGGGTGCTCGCGCTCGGGCGCTGCACGTACCGGGTGCTCGAGCGGGGTGGCCTGCCCGATCTCCCGGACGGACCGGACGGCATCGAGGCCGCCCGGCACGCGGTGCGCACGGAGGCCGCGCAGGTGCGCGCCGCCTTCGACGAGACGATCGACGAGCTCGACCTCCGCCTCGTCGCCGCCGCGCTGCAGGACGCCCTGGGCGGTGCCCGTGGCCTGTCGGGCGCCCTCGTCGACTACGCCCGCGGACGCTTCGACCGCGACCGCCGGGAGCACGACGCCCCCGGCGGGCTCGACCCCGGCGAGGACGTCGACCGCGGCGTCGACCGGGTCCTCGCGGCGCTCCGGCAGCCCGAGGTGCGCCGTCAGGTGGAGGAGCTCGACCGGCGCCTCGACGAGCGGCTCGCCGCGCCGTCGTGAGGTCGGGACGTCACGGGACCGGGCACTCCCCGGCCTGCGGGAGCAGAACCCGCGCGAGGAGCCGGTCGGCGCGCCACCGGGAGAGGTTCCACCCGTACCAGGGGTCCGGCGCGGCGGTGGCGAGCGGGCGGACGACGCAGCCGCGGACGTCGTCCTGCAGGCGTGCGAGCGCCGGTGCGGCGTCCGCGCTCAGCCCCATGACGTAGAGGGCGTCGCCGTAGCGGTCCCAGCGCTCGACGTCGTAGCGGGCGGCCGTCGCCTCCGGCCCGAGCGCGGCGAGCGCGACGAGGACCGCGGCGCCGCCGAGCACGACGGCCCGGGCCGAGGGGCCGCGCCGGCGACGCCACCACAGGAGGCACGCGGCGACGAGCGCCACCGCCAGGCCCAGCTCGAAGGCGACGACGTAGAGCCGCAGCGCGGTGAGGCCGAACCGCTCGGTGTAGAGCGCCATCCGCACGAGGGCGCTCGCGACGACCGAGAGGACGCACAGCGCGAGGAGGCCGCCGGCGGTGTGGAGCAGGCGCAGGTCGCGCCGGCGTGACCGGTCGACGCGCCGCGCCGCCCGCCCCAGCACGAGCAGCAGCAGGACGGACACCGCCACCAGCTGGCCGAACCCCTGCCGTGCCCACTGCGCCGGCGTCGTGCCGGTGCCCTCCAGCGCGGTCGCCGGGTCGAAGAGCACGGCCCCCTGCACGAGGAGGTACCCGAGGACGACGACGTCGGCGAGCACGAGGGGCAGCGCCCAGTCCGCGGCGCGGTGCCCCCGGGGCTCGCGGACCCGGTCGGGTCGCGGGGGCAGGACCGCGGCGGACACGAGACCGACGAGGACGGCGGCGACGAGCACACCGAGCAGCAGCCGCGGCACCGGCAGGTCCGGCAGGCGCCACCCGCCGAGGAGCCGCGCCACCGCGGCGTCCGCCGACGCAAGCAGGACGACGAGCGCGGTCGTGACGACCGCGGCGACCGCGGCGCCCCGCGTCCACGCCGCGAGGGCCGCTCGACGCACGGCCCGGTCGCCCGCCGGCAGCCGCACCGGCGGGTGCCGGACGACGTGACGCGCACCGAGCCCGACTGCCCACGGGACGAGGACGGCGAGGAGGAGGACCCCGCTCCAGCGGTCCCGTCGCAGCGCGACGAGGGCGAGGAGCAGCCCGCTCGCGAGCACGCACAGGACGACGAGGAGCGCCTCGGCCCGGACGACGGGGACGAGCGCGAGGAGCGCGGCGAGACCGAGCGCACGCCGGTCGCCGGGCAGCGGGTCGCGGGTACGGCTCGCCCACGCGCACAGCACGACGGCGATGAGGAGCAGCAGCGTGAGCGGGGCGCCGGCACGGGTGCCCGGCAGGGTGAGAGCCGCGACGAGGCCGCCGAGGGCGGCCACCGCGAGGGTGGCCGAGGGCAGCGGTGCGACCGGTGCCGGCCACCAGGGCGGCGCGGGCGGTCCGGCGGGCGCCTGCGTGGGCGGGGCGGCGGCCTCCGTCCCGCTCACCGGTCGCCCTCCTGGGCCGGCCCGGGCAGGAGCACCCGGACCCGGCACCCGACGTCGCCGGGCAGCACCGCCACCCGGCCGCCGTGGAGCTCGACGGCCCAGCGCACGATCGCGAGGCCGAGCCCGGTGCCACCGCCCCGCCCGTCGGGCTCCGGAGGAGTCGCGTGCTGCGCGCCGGTGCCCCGCCGGAAGCGGTCGAAGACGCTCTGCCGCTGCTCGTCGGGGATGCCCGGTCCGTCGTCGTGGACGTCGAGGACCACCGCCCCGGCCGGGCCCGGCCGGGCGGAGACGAGGACGAGGCCGTCCGGGGAGCCGTGCCGGCACGCGTTGTCGACGAGGTTGGTGAGCACCTGCCGCAGGCGGCGCGCGTCCGCCCACGCCACGAGGTCGGGCGCGACGTCGGTGCGCAGGTCGCTGCCGGGGTGGGCGCGCGCCGCGAGGGCGACGACCTCCTCGACCGCGGGGAGGACCGGCACGCGCGTCACCTCCAGCCGCAGTCCGGTGCCGGCGGACCGCGCGAGGCCGAGGAGGTCCTCGACGAGGTCGCCGAGGCGCTCTGTCTCGTGCAGGGCGGCGCCCAGCGCGTCGGGGTCCGGCGCGCGGACCCCGTCGACGAGGTTCTCCAGCTGCGCGCGCAGCGCGGCGACCGGGGTGCGGAGCTCGTGGGCGACGTCGGCGAGGAGCTCCCGCCGCTGCCGGTCGACGTCCTCCAGGTCGCGCGCCATCGCGGTGAAGGCGCGCGCGAGCTCGCCCACCTCGTCGCGGCTCGTGGTGGCGACGGGCGCGACGGCGGGGCCCGGGGCCTCCCCCGCGGCCATGGCACGCGCCGCCTGCGTCATCTGCCGCAGCGGCGAGGTCATGCCGTGGGCGAGGACCTGGACGAGCCCGACCGCGACGGCGAGCGCGAGCACGCTCACCCACACGACGTCACCGTCGAGCAGCCGCGTGCCCGCCGTGCTCACGGCCAGGCCCGCCGTGAGGGACCCGACGACGACGAGGGCGAGCTTCGCCTTGACGGAGCGGACGGGGTCGAGGGGACGGAGGTCGGGCAGCCGGCGCGCGCGGGTGACGGCGGACGCCGCGCTCACGCGGGCACCTCGAGGGCGTAGCCGACGCCGGTGACGGTGCGGATGCGCTCCGGCCCGAGCTTGCGGCGCAGCGCCTTGACGTGGCTGTCGACGGCGCGGGCCGCGGTGCCGCGCAGGGACCGGGCGTCGCTCGCGGGCCACCCCCACACGTCGACGAGCAGCCGCTCGCGGGTCACGACCGCGCCCGGCGCCTCGGCGAGCGCACGCAGCACGTCGAACTCGGTGCGGGTGAGGTGCACCTCCTCGCCGTCGAGGTGGACCCGGCGCCGCGGCACGTCGACGGCGACGGCACCGGCCACGAGCACGGACCCCGCTGCCGCTGCCCCACCCCCGTCGGGCGCGGTCGCGGCGAGCACCGCGGCCCGCTCGACCCGGCGCAGCAGCGCCGCGACCCGGGCGACGAGCTCGCGCGGGCTGAACGGCTTCGTCACGTAGTCGTCCGCGCCCACCCCGAGACCGACGAGCCGGTCGGTCTCCTCCGAGCGCGCCGTCAGCATGAGGACGGGAACCGGCCGGTGCTGCTGGACCCGACGGCACACCTCGAGCCCGTCGAGACCCGGCAGCATGACGTCGAGCACGACGACGTCCGGAGGCACCCGCGCCGCGTGCGCGACCGCGTCCCGGCCGTCGTGCGTGACGTCGACGTCGTAGCCCTCCGCCTCCAGGCGCCGGCGGACCGCGTCGGCGATCGCGACGTCGTCCTCCACGACCAGCACCCGTCGCCGCCCACCGGCGTCACTCGTCCCCATGGCGGGGACAGTACGGACGCGGTCGTGGGGACGGTCGGTCCGGGACGTGGAGATCGTGTGGGCGTCGTGGGTAGCGTCCGGTCATGGTGCGCCACAAGTTCCTGCTCGACGAGGAGCAGATGCCGACCCGCTGGTACAACGTGATCCCCGACCTGCCGTCCCCGCCTCCCCCGCCCCTGCACCCCGGCACGCACGAACCGATCGGCCCGGAGGCGCTCGCGCCGCTGTTCCCCATGGCGCTCATCGAGCAGGAGGTGACGGCGGAGCGCTACGTCGACATCCCCGAGGCGGTGCTCGACGTCTACCGGTTGTGGCGGCCCTCGCCGCTGTACCGGGCGCACGGGCTGGAGAAGGCGCTCGGCACGCCGGCGCGGATCTACTACAAGTACGAGGGCGTGTCCCCCGCCGGGTCGCACAAGCCGAACACCGCGGTCCCGCAGGCGTACTACAACGCCCAGGCCGGCGTGCGGCGCCTCACGACGGAGACCGGCGCCGGACAGTGGGGCACGGCGCTGGCGTTCGCCTCGGCGCTGTTCGGCCTCGAGTGCGAGGTGTGGCAGGTCGGGGCGAGCTACGACCAGAAGCCGTACCGGCGCACGATGATCGAGACCTTCGGCGGCACGGTGCACCGCTCCCCCAGCGAGCTCACGGCCGCCGGCAGGGCGGTGCTCGGCGAGCGGGCCGACCACCCCGGCTCCCTCGGCATCGCGATCTCCGAGGCCGTCGAGGTGGCGGCGCAGGACCCGGACACCCGCTACGCGCTCGGGAGCGTCCTCAACCACGTGCTCCTCCACCAGACCGTCATCGGCGAGGAGGCGCTGCTGCAGCTGGAGCTCGCCGGGGAGACCCCGGACGTCGTCATCGGCTGCACCGGCGGCGGCTCGAACTTCGCCGGGCTCGCGTTCCCGCTCCTGCGCGAGAAGCTCGCCGGGCGGATGTCCCCGGTCATCCGGGCCGTCGAGCCGGCGTCGTGCCCGTCGCTCACGCAGGGCGTCTACGCCTACGACTTCGGCGACACCGCCGGCATGACGCCGCTCATGAAGATGCACACCCTCGGCCACGACTTCGTCCCGGACCCCATCCACGCGGGCGGGCTGCGCTACCACGGCATGGCGCCGCTGCTGAGCCACGTCTACGAGCTGGGGCTGCTCGAGGCGATCGCGGTGCCGCAGTCGGAGTGCTTCGCGGCCGGCGTCCAGTTCGCCCGGACCGAGGGCATCGTGCCCGCCCCGGAACCCACCCACGCCCTCGCCGGCTGCGTGCGCGAGGCCCTGGCGTGCAAGGACAGCGGCGAGGAGAAGGTCATCGTCACCGCGCTCTGCGGGCACGGTCACCTCGACCTCGCCGCGTACGACGCCTACCTGTCGGGGCGGATGGTCGACGAGGCCGTCAGCCCGGAGCGGTTCGCCTCGGCGCTCGCGGGGGTGCCGGCGCTGGGGTGAGCACGGGGGCCGGACACCCGCGCGGCAGCTGCTGCCCGCTCACCGCAGCGAGCAGCCCCGGTCGCACGACAGGTCCGCGACGAGCTCGGGACGGTCGGGGGTCGCCTCGAGCCGGATCCCGTCGAGCTGGAGACCGCCTGGGAGGGTGGTCGCCTCGAGCGCGAAGCCGGTGAGGACGCCGAGCTGGGCGAGGTCGAGCGCCTCGCCGAGGGCGGGCAGGGTCGCGCTGGTGGGCGTGACGACGATCCCGCCGTCCTGCGGGCGGACCTCCACCTCGACGTCGACCTGCTGGGCGCCGAGCACCGGCAGCTCGACGGGGAGGCTCGCGGCGATGCGGTCGGGGGCGGTCACCTCGGCCGTGCTGCGGAGGGACTCCGCGGCGGCCTCGTCGGCCACCTGGCTCGCGAGCAGCGCCGCGGCGTCGGCGCGGACGCGGACCTCGAGGCTGTCGACCCGGCGCCCGTCGGGGCTCACCCGGTCCGCGGCGACGTCGAGGACGGGGACCGCGACCCCGCCCACCACGCCGTCGCGCGCCGTCACGGTGACGGCGTCGAAGCGGCCCCGCAGCAGCCCGAGCAGGGCGTACCCGGCGACGTCGGTCTCCACCTGCTCGAAGGAGCCGTCGGGGTCGGTGAGGCGGGCGAGCTCCTCCTCGACGGTGTCCCGGAAGGTGCTGTCGACCTGCGACCGGACGACGAGCTCGGCCCCGACGACGACCCCACCGAGCAGCAGGAGCAGCACGACGAGGGCGAGGAAGGAGCGAGCGGCGGTGGTCACCTCCCCCATCGTGCCCGCAGGTCGCTACCGGTTCACGCCAGCGCGAGCTCGGTCCGCGGGTCCTCGACCGGCAGGTCGCCGTCGACGACGGCCGTGACCGTCATGGCCGTGAGCGCGAGCTCGCCGCCGTACGACGTGAGGAAGGCCGTGTCGGCGGCGTCCCGGCCGGTCGCGATGCGGAGCATCGCGGCGCGGGGGGCCAGCCCCGTCGCGTCGACGACGGTCCACCGACCCGCGACGAGGACCTCGACGACGGCGTGGAAGTCCATGGGCGCGAGGCCGGGCGCGTACACGGAGACGAGCCGGGCGGGCACGTCGAGCGCCCGCAGGAGCGCGACGACCGTGTGGGCGTAGTCCCGGCACACGCCGGCACCCGCGAGGAGGGAGTCGACGGCGGAGTCGGTGCCGCGGCTCGACCCCGACACGTACTGCAGGCGCCCGGCGACGAACGCCCGGACGCGGTCGCGGACCTCGGCCGGCTCCACCCCGTCGGCGCCCTCCCGCACCCCGGGGCCGAGCTCGGCGACGGCGAGGGCCGCGAGGCGGTCGGAGTCGGCGTAGCGGCTCGGGCGCCGGAAGGCGCTGGCGTCGAGCGGTTCGACGGGCACGGGCTCCGCGACGCCGCTGACGCGGGCGTCGTACGCGACCTCCAGGCGACCCGGGCCGCACGTCACCGTGTGGACGCGGCTCCCGGTCGCGGCCCGGTCGACGAGCTCGACGGGGTCGAGCCGGACCCCGTCGAGGCTCACCGCGAGGTGCTCGTCGACGGTCAGACCGGGGATCCTGGCGACCGCGACCTGCAGCTCGACGTCGGCCGGGGAGGCGATCTCGGCGGACAGGGTCGCGGTGACGGTGCGCTTCACCGTCCGATTCTCGCAGCCCGGGGACCTGCGGCTGTCGGTGGTGCGCGGCAGGCTGCGGGGCGTGGCAGGAGGCGGGCCGACACGGGTGGTGCTGGAGCGCGGTCGCCGATGGGTGTTCGCCACCGCGGTCGACTGGCCCGGCTGGTGCCGGCGCGCGAAGGGCGACGACACGGCCGCTCTCGAGGCGCTGACGGCATACGAGGAGCGCTACCGCGCCGTGGTGCCCACCCTGCCGGTGGGCGCGGGCGACCGTGTCGAGGTCGTCGAGGTGCTGACCGGCGGGGCCACCACCGACTTCGGCGCTCCCGAGGCGCGGGGCGCCATCGACGCCGAGCCCTTGCCCGCCGCCGAACGGGCGCGGCTGCTCGAGGCGTTCGCGCGGTGCTGGCCCGCGTTCGACGCGGTCGTCGCGGCCGCGCCCGCGGAGCTCCGGAAGGGCCCTCGCGGCGGCGGGCGGGACCGTGACGCCGTGGTCGACCACGTCCGCGAGGCCGAGCGCTCCTACGGTCGCGCGGTGGGGGTGCGGGTGCCGCCGCGGACCCCGTGGCCGGAGCAGCGGGCGCTCCTCCTCGGCGGCCTCCGGGGGATGCCGGAGGCCGGTACGACGGCGAAGGGCTGGTCGGTGCGCTACCTCGTGCGGCGCGGGGCGTGGCACGTGCTCGACCACGCGTGGGAGATCGAGGACCGCAGCGGGTGACGTCCTCCGCCGAGCCGCTCCGGCTGCCCGTCGGTGGGCCCCTCGCGCTCGACGCCCTGCGCGGGTTCCTCGCGGCGCACGCCGTTCCCGGGCTGGAGCGGCACGAGGCGGGACGGCACACGCGGCTGGTCGCCACGGGCCGCGGAGCGGTCGCCGTGCGTGTGGACCTCACGCGCCTCGCCGACGACGCCGTCGCCGTCGCCGTCGCCGGCGACGCGCCCATGGAATCGCTCCTCCCCACGCTGCGCCGGTGGCTGGGCCTCGACACCGACGGCGCGGCCGTCGACGCCGCGCTGGCCCGCGACCCGCTCCTCCGCCCGTTCGTCGCGGCGCGCCCGGGGCTGCGGGTGCCGGGCGGCGTGGACCCGTTCGAGACGGCCGTGCTCGCGGTCCTCGGGCAGCAGGTCTCGCTCGCGGCCGCCCGGACGTTCGCCGGGCGGCTCGTCGCCGCGTTCGGTGCGCCCGGCCCCGAAGGTCACGTGCTGTTCCCGACCCCGGCGGACCTCGCAGCAGCCGGGGCCGACCGGGTGCGGGCCGCGACCGGGGTGACCGGCGCCCGCGCGCGCACCGTCGTCGCGCTCGCCTCGGCGGTGGTCGACGGCCTCGTCGTGACGGACCCCGACGCGCTCCTCCGCGTCCCCGGCATCGGCCCGTGGACGGTGGCGTACGTGCGGATGCGCGCCGGCCGGGACCCGGACGCGTTCCTCGCCGGGGACCTCGTGCTGCGCCGGGCGCTCGGGGTGGCGAGCGCGGCCGAGGCGCTGCGACGCGCAGAACCGTGGCGCCCGTGGCGCGCCTACGCGGCCATGCACGTGTGGACGGCGTCTGTGCCCGCCCTCCAGGGCGTCAGCCCCGCCGCTACAAGCGCTGTGGCGCAGGGGCCATAGCGCGCGATCGGGCCGTTCCGGCGCTACAACCCCTGTGCCGCAGGGATCGTGGCGCGGGATCAGGGACGCGTCGTCAGCAGTCGACGGCGAGCACGCGGCCGACGGCGCGCAGGGCCTCCGGCTCGGGGCGGTAGTAGACGTTCGTGCCGCGCCGTTCCTTCGTGACGAGGCCGGCCTGGAGCAGCTGCTTGAGGTGGTGGCTCACGGTCGGCTCGCTGAGACCGACGCCGGGCGCGAGGTCGCACGTGCACGCCTCGCGGCCCTCCGCCGCGAGGAGCATCGCGACGAGCTGCAGACGGACCGGGTCGCCCAGGGCCTTGAGGCGCGCGGCGACCGCGACGGCCTCGCCCTCGTCCAACGGCCCCGTCTCGCACAGCGGCGCGCAGCAGACCGGGGACGTGTCCTCGAGGACGGGTGCCGTTCGGGCCATGGAGAGGATGGTCGCACAGGTACTTGACATATGTCGAAGAGGTGGCGAGAGTTCCCCTGTCTTCGACATCTGTCTAACGGAAGGAGTCGTCATGGAGCCGCTCGACCTGTTCCTCGTCCGGGCCCGTACCGCCGACCTGCAGCGGGAGGCCCGCGAGGCGGCGCTCGCCCGGCAGCTGCCCGCCCGCCCGCGCACCCGGCACGTGGGCGCCGTCGCCCTCGGCACCCGCGCCGGGCTGGCCGCGCTCGCCGGTCGGGTCCGCTCGCTGCGGAGCGTGGTTCCGGCCGGCAGCGCGGCCGGCGGCGCAGCCGGCACCGCCGGTGGCGCCCAGGTGTGCTGCGCATGAGCACCACCGCCCACGACGAGGTCCGCGAGCAGGTCCGGCGGCGCTACGCGAGCGCCGCCCTCACCGCCGGCGACGAGCGGTCCGGCTGCTGCGGAGCGGACGGCGCCGGCGCGGATGCCGTCGTGTTCGGGCCGGGGCTCTACGCCGCGGCCGACGTCGCCGACGTCCCCGGCTCGGCGCTCGTCGCGAGCCTCGGGTGCGGCAACCCGACCGCGGTCGCCGACCTCCACGAGGGGGAGACCGTGCTCGACCTCGGCTCGGGAGCCGGCACCGACCTCATCCTGTCGGCGCGCCGGGTCGGCCCGACCGGTCGCGCCGTCGGGCTCGACATGACGGAGGAGATGCTCGAGCGGGCGCGCACCGCCGTGGCGGACGCGGGCCTGGACAACGTCGACCTGCTCCACGGCACCATCGAGGCCGTGCCGCTGCCCGACGCGAGCGTCGACGTCGTGATCAGCAACTGCGTCGTCAACCTCTCCCCGGACAAGGCCGCCGTCCTCGCGGAGGTCGCTCGCGTGCTGCGACCCGGCGGGCGCGTCGGCATCAGCGACGTCGTCGCCGAGGACCGGCTCGCAGCAGCCGACCGCGCCGAGCGCGGCGACCACTGCTCGTGCATCGCCGGCGCCCTGTCGGTCGCGGAGTACCTCACGGGTCTCGAGGCCGTCGGCCTCGTGGATGCGTCCGTCACCTTCACCCACGAGGTCGCCGACGGCCTCCACGGCGCGATCGTCCGGGCGAGGAAGCCGTGACGACCACGACCGAGGACGTCACGCTCCGCCTCGCCGCCGCGGCGGACGCGCCGGCCGTCCGCGACCTCGTCGCGGCGGCGGGCCTGCCGCTCGCCGGGCTCGACGACGTGTGGGTCACCGTCGTCGCGGTCCGACCCGACGGCACCCTCGCCGCGGTCGCCGCGCTGGAGCGGCACGGTGCGGGCGAGACCACCGCGTTCCTCCTCCGCTCCGTCGTGGTCGAGCCCGCGCATCGCGGGACGGGCCTCGGACGACGGCTCGTCGCCGCCACGCTCGCGCACGTCGACCCGACGGCCCCCGTCGCGCTGCTCACGGAGACCGCCGCCCCGTGGTTCGACCGGCTCGGGTTCGCGCGGGTCGCCCGCGGCGACCTGCCCCCCTCCCTCGCCGGCTCCGTCGAGCTGGTGTCGGCCTGCCCGGCGAGCGCGACGGCGATGCTGCGCCGCACCTGAGGTGTCGGCGCCGCCCGGCTCTGCCAGGGTCGGGGAGGTGCGCACCTCCGACGGCCCCTCCTCGCGGGACGTGGTCGAGGCCGTCCGGGTCGGGGTGGTGACGACCGACGGTGTCCGCGACGACCTCGCCGACGCCGTGGCTCGCGCCCTGCCGGAGGCCCTGGCACGGCGCGTGGACGCCGACGTCCCGTGGGCCGTCGAGCGAGGGGGCGGCCCGGGGCACACTCCCGACCTCGTCGACACCGGCCGGCGGGCCCTGCTCGAGCGCGGGTGGGACCTCGCCGTCGTCCTCACCGGGGACCGCCTGGACGCAGGTGGCGCCCCGGTCCTCGCCCGCGCGCACCCCGTCCACGGCGTCGGCGTCCTGTCGGTCCCGGCACTGGGGGCGTCCCGGGTGGAGCGGCGGGGGACGGACGCGGTCGCCGACCTCGTCGTGGCGCTCCTCGGCGGCGGCCCGGGCGGGGGCGACGCCGACGACGTCGCCGCACGCGCCCGGGAGCTGCGCGACGACGAGGACGGGGGCGGCCGGCGCGGCTCGTCGGCCGCCGTCGCCGGGCACGTGCTCGGCGGCAACCTCCGCCTCCTCCTCGGCCTCGTCCGCGCGAACCGGCCGTGGCGCCTCGCGCTGCGGCTGTCCCGCACCCTCGCGGCGGCCGCCGCGGCCGGGGTCCTCGCGCTCGTCACTCCGGACGTGTGGGTGCTCGCCGACGCCTACGGCCCCCTGCGGCTGGCGCTGCTCGGCGCCGCGAGCGTGCTCGTGACCGGCACCGTCCTCGTCGTCGGGGCCGGGCTGTGGGAGCGGGCCCGCGGGCAGCGCTCGCGCCGGCAGGTCGCGCTGTTCAACCTCGCGAGCGTCCTGTCGGTCCTCGTGGGCGTGACGGTCCTCCACCTCGCGCTCCTCGCGCTCGCGCTCGTCGCGGCCGTCGCCCTCCTCGTCCCCGGGGTCGTCGCGGACGCCGTCGGCCACGACGTCGGCCTTCCCGACCTGCTGAGGCTCGCGTGGTTCACCACGACGCTGTCGACGGTCGCCGGCGCGCTCGGCGCCGGGCTGGAGGACGACGACGACGTCCGCGACGCGACGTACGCCCGGCAGGACGTCCGGGTCGAGGACTACGAGAACAGCGCGCTGTAGCCGTTGAGGGCCGGCTGCCCACCGAGGTGGGCGTAGAGGACCGTCGAGCCGCGATCGATCTCGCCGCGGGCGACGAGGTCGACCATGGCCGCCATCGACTTCCCCTCGTACACCGGGTCCGTGATCATGCCCTCCGTGCGGGCGGCCAGGCGCATGGCGTCGAGGGTCTGCTCGTCCGGGATGCCGTAGGTGCCGGCGTGGTAGCGCTCGTCGAGCTCGACGTCCGCGGCCTCGAGCTCGCGGTCGAGCCCGAGCAGGCCCGCGGTGCCCTGCGCGATCCGCAGCACCTGGGCGTGCGTCTCCGCCGGTGTCGCGGACGCGTCGATCCCGAGCACTCGGCGCGGTCGCGCACCGGCGGCCTCGAGCGCGGCGAAGCCCGCGACCATGCCCGCCTGCGTGCTGCCCGTCACCGAGCACACGACGACGGTGTCGAAGAACACGTCGAGCTCGGCCTCCTGCGCGGCGACCTCCTCCGCCCAGCCGGCGAACCCGAGGCCGCCGAGGCGGTGGTCGGAGGCGCCGGCCGGGATCGCGTACGGCGTGCCGCCGGCGGCACGGACGTCGTCGAGGGCCTGCTCCCAGCTCTCCTTTACCCCGATGCCGAAGCCGGCGCGCACGAGCCGCACGTCGGCGCCGGCGAGCCGGCTGAGGAGGATGTTGCCGACCTTGTCGTAGACGCTGTCGGGCCAGTCGACCCACGACTCCTGGACGAGCACGCACCTCAGGCCCGCGCGCGCGGCGACGGCCGCGACCTGCCGGGTGTGGTTGGACTGGACCCCGCCGATCGACACGAGCGTGTCGCAGCCCGTCGCCAGTGCGTCGGCGACGAGGTACTCCAGCTTGCGGGTCTTGTTGCCGCCGTAGGCGATGCCGGAGTTGCAGTCCTCGCGCTTCGCCCACAGCTCAGCCCCGCCGAGGTGCGCGGTCAGCCGGTCGAGGCGGTGCACGGGCGAGGGCCCGAACAGCAACGGGTAGCGGGCGAAGTCGGCGAGCGCCACGAGCACCTCCGGGGACGAGCGTGCCGGCGGGCCCGGCGCCGCGAGGGAGGTGTGAGGCTACCTCGGTAGACCGCCGTCCCCCGGGCGGCGACCATCGGCTGACCTCGTGGGCCCGACGGGGGCCTGCTGCTGCACGGACACGGCGCGACGGAGCGCCGGGAGAGTGTGACCCCATGAAGCCGATCATGATCGGAGCCGCCACGCTGCTCGCAGGCGGAGCGCTCGCTGCCGCGACCCTCGCGCCCGCTGCGGCCGACTCGCACGAGCCGCCGCCGCCCATCCCCCCGCACGCCCACCTGCTCGTCCTCGACGCCGAGGTCGACTTCTCCGGTGAGGAGCCGGTGCTGCTCGACTACCGCCGGTGCATCGACCTCGCGGCGAACCGGCAGCTGCCCCTCGGCTCGCAGCACGAGCACGTGCACTTCGGGACGGCCGGCGAGGCGCTCGAGGCAGGCGGTGGCCACCTCGTCGTCCCCACCGCCCCGGCGTTCGGGCTGCCGTGGACGAACTGCGCGACGTTCCTCGAGATCTTCGGCTTCTGACCGCCGGCCGACGGCGCCGGTCACCCGGTGGCGACCGGCTCGCCCCTAGGCGAGCCGGTCGTCCGCGGGTGTCCGCAGCCGGAGCCAGCGGTAGCCGTAGCCGGCGAGCGGCACCTCGACGCGTCCGTCGTCACCGATGGGCACGTGGCTGCCGTCGAGGAGGTCGGTGAGGTAGCCGTCGTGCTCGTCGTCGGCGAAGGACACCTCGACGGTCACCGGCACGTCGTCGAAGGCGTGGAGCGCGAGCATGACCTTCTCCTCCCACCGCATGACGTGCGCGAGCACGTGGTCGTGCCCGGTGTCGAGCACCTCGATGTCGCCCCAGCCGAGCTCCGGGGACTGCCGGTAGCGCCGGGCGAGGTGGGAGACGAAGGCGAGGAAGGAGTCCGGGTCGTCGACCTGGTCGGCGACGTTGACGTGCTCCGGCCCGTAGGCGCCGGTCGTCACGGGGTTCGGCAACCGGTCCGGCTCGGCCCGGGAGAAACCGCCGTTGACCTTGCTGCTCCACTGCATGGGGGTGCGCACCGCCTGGCGCCCCTCGACGTCCAGGTTCTCCCCCATCCCGATCTCCTCACCGTAGAAGAGGACGGGCGTGCCGGGCAGGCTGAAGAGGAGGCTGTACGCCATGCGCAGCCGGCGCTGGTCGCCGGCGGGGTCCTCCCCGAGCATGGGCGGTAGCCGCCGGCGCAGCCCGCGCCCGTACAGCTGCATCTCCGGCTCCGGGCCGAAGGCGTCGAAGACCTCCTGCCGCTCGGCGTCGCTCAGCTTGTCGAGGGTCAGCTCGTCGTGGTTGCGCAGGAACGTCGCCCACTGGGAGCGCGCCGCGATGCCGGGCCGGGCCCGCAGCGAGTCGGCGAGGACGCGCGCGTCGTGCCGGGCGAGCGCGAGGTACGTGTGCTGCATGCCGACGAAGTCGAACTGCATGTCGAGCTCGTCGCCGTCGTGCCCGCCGAAGTAGTGGCACTGCTCGTCGCGGGGCAGGTTGACCTCCCCGAGCATGATCGCCCCGCCGTGCCGCCGGGACAGGAACTCGCGCAGGTACCGGAGGAAGTCGTGGGGGTCCGGCGCGTGCCCGTGCCCGTCGGTGGTGTCGGGGTTGACGAGGAACGGGACGGCGTCGACCCGGAACCCCGACACACCGAGCTCGAGCCAGAACCCCATGACCTTCGTGATCTCGTCGCGGACGGCCTCGTTGCCGACGTTGAGGTCGGGCTGGTGGCGGTAGAAGCGGTGGAGGTACCACTCGCCGCTCGCCTCGTCCTTCGTCCAGATGCCGTCCTCCTGGTCGGGGAACACGACCTCGTCGGAGGTGTCGGGCGGGGGGTCCGAGCGCCACACGTAGTAGTCGCGGTGCGGGGAGTCCGTGCCCCGCAGGGCCGAGCGGAACCACGGGTGGTCGGCGGAGGTGTGGTTGACGACGAGGTCGACGATGACCCGCATCCCGCGCTCGCGGGCCATCCGCACGAGCGGCGGGACGTCGCCGAGGCTGCCGAGGCGGTCGTCGACGCCGTACCAGTCGGTGATGTCGTACCCGTCGTCGCGGTCGGCGGTCGGGTAGAAGGGCATGAGCCACAGGCAGGTGACGCCGAGGTCGGCGAGGTGGTCGAGCTTGCGGACCAGCCCGACGATGTCGCCGCACCCGTCCCCGTCGCTGTCGTAGAAGGTCTCGACGTCGCAGCAGTAGACGACGGCGTTCTTCCACCAGAAGTCCGCCTGGGCGGCCGTGCTGCTCATGGGGCGACCACCGTCCGCTGCGGCGCCACGGGGGCGGGCGGGGTGACGTCGAGCTGCGGCAGGACCCGCTCGCCGTAGGTGTCGACGAAACCGCGCTGCTCCTGCCCGACGTGGTGGACGGCGATCTCGTCGAAGCCGAGCCCCGCGAGCTCGTGGAGCCACGCCGCGTGCTGCTGGGGGTCGGAGGACACGAGGACGGTCCCGCGGACGGCGTCGGGGGTGACGTGCTCGGCGACGGCGTCGAAGTGCTCGGGGGTCTCGAGGTCCCAGCAGACGGGGGGCGGGAAGACGTTGGTGCGCCACTGCTCGTGCGCGAGCCGGAGCGCCTCGTCCTCCGTGGGGGCCCACGACACGTGCACCTGCAGCCGGAGGGTCCCCACCCCGCCCGCGTCCCGGTATGCGGCGACGAGGCGGCGCAGGACCTCCGGTTCCTGGTTGACCGTGACGAAGCCGTCGGCCCACGTGCCGGTCCACGCGGCCGTCGCCTCGCTGACGGCGGCCCCGACGAGCGCGGGCGGCACGTCGGGCCGGGTCCACAGGACGGCCCGGTCGACGCTGACGAGCCCGTCGTGGCTCACGGTCTCCCCGGCGAGGAGCCGGCGGATGACGTCGACGCACTCGCCGAGACGCCGGGTGCGCAGCTCCTTGCGCGGCCACTCCTGTCCGGTGATGTGCTCGTTGGAGTTCTCACCGGTCCCGAGCGCGACCCACAGCCGCTGCGGGAACATCGCCGACAGCGTCGCCATCGCCTGTGCCACGACGGCCGGGTGGTAGCGCTGGCCGGGGGCGTTGACGACGCCGAAGGGCAGCGACGTCGTGGCGAGCGCTGCGCCGAGCCACGACCACGCGAAGCCCGAGTGGCCCTGCCGGACGCTCCACGGCGAGAAGTGGTCCGACGACATGCCGAAGGTGAAGCCCGCCTGCTCCGCCAGCTGCACGGCGTCGAGGAGGGCGGTGGGGTGGACCTGTTCGTGGGAGGCGTGGAACCCGATCGCGACCATCGACGATCCGGTACCCCCCGCGCGTCGCGACGAAACGACGCGCCGTCCGCCCTCAGCCCGACGCGGCGACGACGAGCCGACCGCCGCCGGCCTCCTTCGCGGCGTACATCGCGCCGTCGGCGCGGGCGAGGAGCCCCTCGACACCGCCGTCGCCGCAGCACCACGCCACCCCCATGCTCGTCGTGACCGTCAGCCCCGCGACCTCGATGGTCGACAGGCGCCGGCCGATCCGCTCGGCGACCTGCTGCGCGGTCACCGCGTCGAGGGGTCCCGGCAGGAGGACGGCGAACTCGTCCCCCGCGATCCGCAGCGGCACGTCGCCCTCGCGGACGCTCGCGCGCAGCGCGTCGGCGACGGCGAGGAGCACCTCGTCGCCGCGGGCGTGCCCGTGCGTGTCGTTGACCACCTTGAAGTCGTCGACGTCGAGGTAGAGCAGCGCCCCGCCGCTGCGGCTGGTCCCGGCGGCGGCCCGCTCGAGCACGGTGCGGTTGGCGAGGCCGGTGAGCGGGTCGGTGCGGGCGAGTGCGTCGAGGCGCCGCAGCGCGTCGTCGAGCCGGGCGGAACGCCACGCGATGACCTCACCGGTCACCACGTAGAGCGGGAGGGCGTAGGTGACCGTCCACGCGGCGTACGCCGGTGCGTCACCGAGGAGCAGCGGGACGACGTACGCGACCGCCGCGAACGGCGCCATGAGGGCCGCGGTGCCACGCGGGTGCCACAGGCCGATCCACACGAAGAGCAGGAGGAAGAACGCGCCGTAGCGGTAGGCGTCGGCGGCCGCGACGTAGTTGTGGACGCCGATGAGCGCGAGACCGACCGGGACGAGGGCGAGGGTCCAACGGAGGTCGACCCGTCGCCACGGCAGCAGCGCGACCACGCCGGACGTGAGGAGCGTCGCGGCCGCGACCCAGCGGACCTCGGTGACGTCGAGGCCCGCCGGTGAGGGCACGACGGTCGACAGGAACGTGAGGACCCCCGAGGCGAGACCGATGACGCAGAGGCTGAGAGCCGCTCCCCGCGCGGTCCGGGAGGCACGGCGGAGCAGCGACCCCGACCACCTGCGCCGCGGCGCGCGCTGCGACTGCCCCACGTCGGCCCTATCGGCACGTCGGTCCCCCGGGTCAAGGCCGGGGTAGGACCTCACCCGCGCGGGGCGCCGTCAGGCGGGGTGCTGGTAGCGGTGCGTGTACGGCGCGACACCTGCGGGGGGCTCCCCGAGGAACACGACGACCCGGCACCCCGGGTCGCCGAGGGCGATCCGTTCCTCGAGCAGCACGCCGGCCCCCTCGGGGCTGTTGCGCGCGGCGATGCCCCCGAAGACGCTCGACGTCATGCGGCACAGCGCGGGCGCGGACTGCACCGCCCGTCCGAACGGGCAGCGGTCGTTGACGAGGACGACCTTGTCGGACGCGACCTCGACGACGGTGAAGCCGCCCTCGATGGCGTGCTTGAGGCGCACGTAGCAGTCGGCGATCTGCTCGGGCGTCAGCCGCCCGACGACCTGCTGCGCGGCCCGGTACGCCTCCTCCATGCGCCCGCCGACGTCGGCGCCGACCTGCGCGACGGCGGCCTCCGCGGCGTCCGGGCCGTGCTGGAAGTCGACGGCGTGGGCCAGCTGCACGACGAGGGCGCGGAGGAACGGCTCCTTGCCGAAGGAGCCGTCCGGGTTCGCGTCCTCCGGGAGCGGCAGCGCCCCGACGCTGCGCCGCGGCGGGTCGTGGCTGAGGACGTCGCGCTTCTTCACCGGCAGCACGGCGCTCACGACCATGCCGCCGTGGTCGCGGACGCTCGCCTCGAGGCTCTCGCTGAGCGTCGCGACGAGGAACAGGCCCCGGCCGCTCTCCCCCATGAGCAGGCGCTCGGCCTCGTCGAGGTCGTCGAGCCAGTCGGGACCGGCGACCGTGTCCGGGGCGCGGTCGAGGGGCGCCCTCCGGACCTCGCCGAGCAGGGCCGGGTCGAAGCCGGGACCGAGGTCGAGCACCCGGATGGTCGGGGACAGCTCCTGCCACGTCAGCGACACCCAGACGGGACCGCCGGCGTGCTTGACGGCGTTGGACACGAGCTCCTCGACGACGAGCTCGGCGTCGGCGACCTCGGCGCCAGGCGCGGCGTGGCGCGCGAGGTAGGCGCCGACCTCGTGGCGCAGCTCACGCAGCGCCCGGCCGTCCCCCCCGCTCAGGTACCAGTCCACCCCCGCAGTGTGGACCCGCCGGAGGGCGTCGCGCGACCAGCCGCCGGGCAGGCGTCACTGGTCGAGGTCGAGCCCGTGGGTGGTCCGCAGGTGGGCGATGTCGTCGTGCCGGTCGCCGGTGGTGGCGGTGCCGCGAGGCTCGAGCATGAGGATCCGGGTGCCCTCGGCGGCGCGGGGGAAGTGCTCGGCGCCCCTCGGCACCGTGAAGACGTCCCCCGGGTCGAGCACGACGGTCCGGTCGCGCAGCTCGATGGTGAGGCGTCCGGCGAGGCAGAGGAAGAACTCGTCCGTGTCGTCGTGGGCGTGCCACGCGTGGTCGCCGGCGACCTTCGCGATGCGGACGTCGTAGTCGTTGACGCGGCAGACGACGCGCGGTTCCCAGTGCTCGTCGAACCGCTCGAAGGCCTCGTCGAGGTTGAGGGGCTGGTCCACGGGTCCGAGCGTATGCGGGCTGCGTCCTGCGACGTGGTCGTCAGCCGCTGAGGCCGGCGGCGCGCCGAGCGGCCGCCTCGACGCGGGACACGTGGGCGGCGCGCGCGTCGGCGCCCGACGTACCGAGGTTGTCGTTGCCCGGCCGCAGCCCCGCCGCCCCGTCGACGCCCTCGCGGAGGACGTCGGCGTGCCCGGCGTGGCGGTGGGTCTCGGTCGCGACGTGGACGAGGACCAGGTGCAGCGTCACGCCCGAGCGGTCGCCCCACCACGGGACGTCGCCCGCGGCGTCGAGGTCGAGCGCGGCGACCGTCGAGTCCGAGTGCGCCCACACGCGCCGGTACAGCGCGACGAGGTCCTCCCGCGGCTCCTCCGCCGTCGCCCACATGTCGGCCTCGGGCTCGTCGTGGAGCATCCACGCGGGGGGGTCGGGGAACGGTCGCCCGAAGACGAGGCCGAAGTAGCCGGCCTCGACGCCCGCGAGGTGCTTGACGAGACCGAGCAGGTTGGTGCCGGTCGCCGTGAGGGGGCGGCGGACGTCGTACTCGCCGAGGCCGTCGAGCTTCCACAGGACCGCCTCGCGGCCTGCCTGCAGGTACCGCTGCAGCGTGTCCTTCGGGTCGTCGTCCTCGGGTCCTGTCATGGCGGTGTCCTCCCTGGGAACAGCGCCGCTCCCAGCGCGAAGCGTAGGACCGGCCACCGACGGCGCGAGGGCCTTGGCGCCCGTCGGGGCGTGGCCGGGCTCGAAAGGTCACCTGTACGACGACACGCCGGCGTGTCGTGCGTGCGAGTGACCTCTCAGGTGCCCGTGGACGGCGTGAACGCCCGCCGATCGGCTACCGGGACGACTCCGGGCGCTCCACGAGGCTCGTGTCACGGAGCGGTGAGCCGGCCACGGTGAACTGGACGCCACCGAGGTCTCCGGTGAGCAGGGGACGGGCGACCGCGATCGCCTCCTGCACCTCCGGCAGGGACAACGAGGCCCGGTGCGCCGCCTGGTCCCGCCACAGCTCGACGACGAAGACCGTGTCCGGCTGCTCGTCGTTCACGCCGACCTCGTAGGCGAGGCACCCGACGTCGGCCAGTGCGTCGCTGCGCCGGGTCAGGTGACGGACGAGCTCGTCCCGCTTCCCTGCCACGACGCCGAGGCTCCCCACGTTGGCGAAGGTCATGGGTCGATCCTGCCGTTCGCGAGCTGGCGGCGGGACTCGAACCCGCAACCGCCCGATTACAAGTCGGGTGCGCTACCAGTTGCGCCACGCCAGCCCGAGCCGGAGCCCGGTCGGGCCCACGATAGAGGTCCCCGCACGCGGACAGCATGGCGCCGACGTGACGACGCACCCGGTGCCGCAGCCGTTCGCCGAGGGGCTCCTCGACGTGGATCAGCGCGGCGATGCGCCGCGCGCTCTCGACGACGCGGCTTCCGACCCCGGTGACGGCGGCCGAGGGCGAGGCCTCACGTGACCTCGTGGACCCCGGGAGGCGGCCGAGGAGTGCTCGGACGAGAGGGAGCCCACGACGGTGGCCGCCCCTGGAAGGACGTGGCTGCCCACCTCGTCGCCCAGTCGTCCGCGCGGCCGAGCCGGTGTCCACGCACCGTGTCGATGGGCACGCCCACGTGGCCGTCGACGCCCACGGCGTGCACGACGGGCAGCGGCTCGGTCCCGCGCCGCGGGTGCACCGTGCACCGCACCCGTGCACGTTCGCCGCGAGCCGCGACCACGCGGCGGCCTCGTCCGGCCTCACGCGACGCTCCGGGTGTCGTGCCCGACGGTCTCGTCGAGCAGGGGCAGGGTCGTACACACCGGTCCAGGGCGCCTCGCCGGGACGACCCCTGCCGTCGGGGTCGCCGCGGCCCTACGGTGAGCCATGCGCGGGAGCGCCCGGCTCGTCGGCCGGGACGAGGAGCTGCGACGGATCCAGGTCATGCTGACCGCCGCACGCAACGGCCGCGGTGGTGCGCTGCGGGTGGTGGGGGACGCCGGCATCGGGAAGACGGCTCTCCTCGACGCGGCCGTCGCGGCCGCGGGTGACGCGTGCGTCCTGCGGACCGCCGGCTACGAGGCCGAGGCGAGCATCCCCTTCGCGGCGGTCCAGCGGCTCGTCATCCCGTTGCACCCGTATATGACGTCCCTCGCCGACCGCCACGCCACGGTGCTCCGGATCATGGCAGGCGACCTCGAGGGCCCACCGCCCGAGCGCTTCCTCGTCGCCCTCGCCCTCCTCGACCTCCTCTCGTCCGCAGCCGACCGGGCACCCGTGCTGTGCGCTGTCGACGACGCGCACGCCCTGGACGCGGAGTCCGCCGACGTGCTCGGGTTCGTGGGCCGCCGCCTCGGGGCCGACCCCGTCGTCGTCCTCATCGCCTCGCGGGAGGAGAACGGCATCGCCGCCCGTCTCGCGGGGCTCCCGTCCCTCCCCCTCTCCGGCCTCGACGCGGACAGCGGTCGCCGGCTGCTGGGGCTGGCCCTCGACGAGCCGCTCGACCCCGCCGTCGCCGTCCAGGTGGTCCGTGCCACCGGAGGCGTCCCGCTCGCGCTCGTCGACCTCGCCACCGAGCTGTCGAACCGTCAGCTCGAGGGGCGCGGCCTCGACGACGCCCCGCTGCCCATCGGACGGCACCTGGAGGAGCACTACCTGTCGCGGGTGCGCGGCGAACCGCGGCACGTGCAGGACTGGCTCCTGGTGGCCGCGGCGGAGTCCGCCGGCTCGCCGGTCCTCGTCGCCGCGGCGGCTGACGCGCTCGGCATCCCACCGGGTGCCGTCGACGACGCCGAGGCCGGCGGTCTGGTGACCGTCGACGACGTCGTCCGCTTCCGTCACCCGCTGGTGCGATCGGCCGTCTACAACGGGACGACCGGGGACCGGCGCCGGAGCGTGCACGCCGCCCTGGCAGGGGCCGCGGCCCGGCTCGCCCTCGTCGAGGTGGAGGCGTGGCACGCCTCGCACGCCGTGACCGGCCACGACGACGCCGTCGCGGACCGCCTGGAGCACGCGGCCGACCTCGCCGCCCGCCGCGGGGGCCTCTCGTCGAGGGCGACGGTCCTCGCGCGCGCGGCGGAGCTGACGACCGACGGCGCCGCCCGGGACCGCCGCTACGTCGCGGCAGCCGAGGCGGCGCTCGAGGTCGGCGCCGCCGGGGTCAGCGCCGACCTGCTCGCCAGGAGCGGGAGCGGCCGGAGCGACCCGGTGACCCGCGGGCGCGCGGCCCTGGTCGGCGCCGCCCTCTCGCTGTTCGCCGCCGACCCCGAGGTCGTCCACGCCGCCGCGCGGCTCGGTGGAGCGGCCGACCTCCTCCACGGAGCCGACGGGGGGCTCGAGCACACCGCGCTCCTGCGCGCCTTCGAGGCCTGCCTCGTGACCGAGCACTGCGCCGAGGGCTTCTCGCTCGACGAGCTCGGCCGCCGGCTCGAGGCCGCGGGCGACGCACCCGGGCCGATGGCCGCGTTGCTGCGGGGGCTCGGCGCACTCGTCCGCCGCCCCTACGCCGAGGCCGTCCCGGTGGCGCGCGCAGCCCTCGACAGCCTCCACCACCTGCCCGACGAGCGGCTGGTCCACCTCGGATCCGCGTCGGTGGCCCTCGCGACGTTCCTGTGGGACGTCGAGGCGAGGACGGTCCTGCTGACCCGCGCCGCCAGGACCGCGCGGGACGCCGGCGCCCTGCAGGCCCTCGACACCCTCCTCTGGCTCATGGCGTCGACCGAGCCGCACGGCGGCACGGTCCGGCGGGCGCACGAGCGGCTCGACCAGCTGCGTGAGGTCCGACGCTCGATGGGCTACGACACCGAGCAGGTCGTCGACGGCGGCATCCTCGCGTGGTCGGGCGCCCGCGAGGCCGCGCTCGCCGTCGCCGCCGGCGCCGAGGCGGTCGGCTTCGGCGGTGTCACGACCCTCGCCCTCGGGGCGACCGCGACACTCGACATCGCGCAGGGCCGCTACCGCGACGCGTACGAGCGGCTCGCACCCCTCGTCGCGGCGCCGTTCCTCCAGGCCACGCCGACGCGCTACGCCGACTTCGTCGAGGCGGCGTCACGCAGCGGGCACACCGCGGACGCCGAGGCCGTCGCCGAGGTCCTCCGAGGGCTCGCGGACGCCAACGGGTCGGCGTGGTGCCGGGGGGTCGCCCTGCGCTCGCTCGCGCTCGTGACGGAGGGCGACGCCGCCGAGTCGGCGTTCCGGGAGGCCGTCAGCGCGCTCCGGACGACGCCGGCCGTCATGGACCTCGGTCGGGCGCACCTGGTCTACGGCGAGTGGCTGCGCCGGGCGCGGCGCCGGCGGGAGGCCCGCGACGAGCTCGGGGCGGCCGTCGACCTCCTGCGTGGGGCCGGCGCCGACATCCTGCTGCCGCGGGCGCAGGCAGAGCTCGAGGCACTCGGCGGGGCCCCCGTGACGACGTCCGAGGACCCGCTCGCCGGTCTCAGCGCCCGAGAGCTCGCCGTTGCGCGTCTCGCCGGCGCGGGGCGCACGAACGCGGAGATCGGCGACCGGCTGTTCATCAGCCGCAACACCGTCGACTACCACCTGCGGAAGGTCTTCCAGCGCCTCGGCATCTCCTCCCGCCGACAGCTCGCGGACCTCCTCGCCGACCGCCGTGCCTGACGGACTACGCACGTCGCGTGGTCCACGCGCGCCGGCTCCGCACGAGTGTGTCCGTCGACCGACGGTCCCGCTCGCGAGGAGACACCGATGCCGTACACCACCGTCGACGACGGCGCCGAGATCTTCTACAAGGACTGGGGGACGGACGGCTCGCCGGTCGTGCTGAGCCACGGCTGGCCCCTGAACGCCGACGCGTGGGAGGCCACCGCCCTGTTCCTCGCCCGCAACGGCCACCGGGCCGTCGCGCACGACCGGCGCGGGCACGGCCGATCGAGCCAGACCTGGCACGGCAACGAGATGGACACCTACGCCGACGACCTCGCGACGCTCCTCGACACCCTCGACCTGCGGGACGTCACGCTCGTCGGCCACTCCACCGGGGGCGGGGAGATCGTGCGCTACGTCGGTCGGCACGGTACCGCGCGCGTGTCCCGGCTCGTGCTCGTCGGCGCCGTCCCCCCGCTCATGCTCCGCACCGACGACAACCCCGGAGGCCTCCCGGTGGAGACCTTCGACGCCCTGCGCGCCGGCGAGGCGCGCAACCGTTCCCAGCTCTACCGCGACCTCGCCGACGGCCCGTTCTTCGGGCACAACCGGACCGGTGACGTCGACCAGGGGTTCCGCGACGCCTTCTGGCTGCAGGGCATGGCGTGCGGGCACAGGGCCGCCTACGAGTGCATCGCCGCCTTCTCCGCCACGGACTTCCGCGCCGACCTGACGGCCGTCGACGTGCCCACGCTGGTCGTCCACGGCGACGACGACCAGATCGTCCCCATCGACGTCGGCGGCCGGCGCGCGGCCGAGCTCGTCACCGACGCGACCCTGCTCGTCTACGAGGGCAGCGGCCACGCCCTGCCCGACACCGACCGCGACCGGCTCCACGCCGACCTCCTGTCCTTCATCGACGCCTGACCACCCCTCCCGGAGGAGACCGCCATGTCCGACACCCCCGACACCGTCGTCCTCGTCCACGGGCTGTGGATGACCCCCCGCAGCTGGGAGCACTGGGTCGCCCACTACCGCGCCGAGGGACTCACCGTCCTCGCCCCCGCCTACCCCGGCTTCGAGGTGGAGGTCGAGGCGCTGCGCGCCGACCCGGACGTCATCGCACGGCTGACCGTCCCGGAGACGGTCGACCACCTCGCCGACACCATCAAGTCCCTCGACCGACCGCCGGTGATCATGGGCCACTCCTTCGGCGGTCTCCTCACGCAGCTCCTGCTCGCCCGGGGCCTCGGAGCGGCCGGAGTCGCCATCGACTCCGCCCCGACCGAGGGGGTCCGCGTCACCCCGCTGTCCCAGGCGCGCTCGCTGTTCCCGGCCCTGAGGAACCCGGCCAACCGCCACCGCGCCGTCGCGTTCACGCCCGAGGAGTTCCACTACGCCTTTACCAACACCCTGACGGCCGAGGAGTCGCGGGCGGTCTGGGACCGCTACGCGATCGCGGCGCCCGGCCACTGGGTGTGGGAGTACGGGCTGTTCGCCAACTTCAAGCCCGGGGCGCAGGAGACGTGGGTCGACTACCGCGCCGACCGCGCCCCGCTCCTGTTCATCGCCGGCGAGAAGGACCACATCATGCCGCCGGCGGTCAACCGGTCGAACGCGAAGCACTACGACCGGTCCCCCGCCGTGACGGAGGTGTACGAGTTCCCCGGCCGCGACCACTGGACGTGCGGCGCGCCGGGCTGGGAGGCCGTCGCCGACCACGCGCTGGAGTGGGCGCTGCGCCACGCCGTGGCCTGAGCGGGCCCTGCCCTCGGCGATTCGCCCACGATCAGCCCGTGCGCGAATCGCCGAGGCCACTGCGGGCACACGTGTCGACATGGAGCGACGGCACGCACGCGGGACCACCGGCACGCGACGCGCACCGTCGCGGGCGTGGCGCAGGACAGCGACCGCTCTCGCGCTGACCACGACCGTGACCCTCGCCGCATGCGGCGGCGACAGCGCCGGCCCGGAGTCCGGCGTCGACCTCACGGAGGTCGCCGACGAGGACCCCACGGCCGGGCCCGGGGCGTCGGAGCCCGCGACGGATCCTCTGGCCGGGGACACCGTCACCGTCACGGGAACCGTCGCCGACCTCGTGTCCGAGGTCGCGCTGCGACTCGGCGCCGAGGCCGACGAGACCCTGCTCGTCATGACCGTCGACCAGACGCTCGCCGAGGCGGGCCTGGCATCGTCGGACGAGGACGTGGTCGAGGAGGAGATCATCGAGGAGGAACGCATCCTCCAGGTGACGGGCACCGTCCGCCGGTACGACCCCGAGGAGTTCGAGGCCCGGTACGCGGCGAACTTCGAGGGTCTCTACGAGGACTCGATCGGCGAGAACGTCCTCGTCGCCGACTCCATCACGACGCTTCCCGGGCAGGACGTCAGCGTCGTCGGCGAGGTCGACGAGGTGCTCGCTGACGCCGTCTTCCGCGTCGACGGCGTGGACTGGGAGGTCGTGGTGGTCGAGGAGGACACGGCCCGGGTCGCCGAGGGGGACGTCGTGGAGGTCGCGGGCACCGTCCGCCGTCTCGACCTCGCGACGCTGGAGGAGGAGCTGGGAGCGGACCTCGACGACGAGCTGTACGCCGACGTCGAGGGCAGGCTCGTGCTCGTCGCGGACAGCGTCCGCCCGGTCACGGCGTCGCCGTGACCGAGGTCCCGCGCGACCCGGCGGAGCGGCCCCGGGCCGACCGGGCCGACCGGGCCGACCGGGCCGACGCCAACGCGACGAGCAGCACCCCGACGGTCACGTACGCCAGGAGCACGGCGACCGCCTGCCCGGAGCCGGCGCCGTCGAAGTAGGCCGCCGAGCGGAGGACGGTCGCCGACGCCCCGGGCGGTAGCAGCTGCCCCAGCGCACCCCATCCGGACGGGAGGAGCTCGGGGCCGGCGGCGAGACCGGACAGCGGGGTGCCGAGCAGGACGACGGTGACGGCCCCGGCCGCGAGACCCGCGCGCCCGAACAGCGACTCGAGGCCGATGAGGGGGAGGCTGATCGCGAGGGACCCGAGGGCGATCGCCGCGCCCACGGCCACGAGCCGGTCGTCCACGGAACCGAACGGGCTCCACAGCAGCACCGCCACCGTCGCGCCGATCGCAGCGGCGGCGAGCGTCGCGGTGAGCGCGGCCACCCACGGGCGGCGACGGAAGCGCAGCCCCGCCACGACCGCGGGCAGGATGCCGGCCAGGGTGAGCGGGAGGCCGGCGGCGGCCAGGCCCGCGCCGCGCGGGTCGTCGTCCGGGAGCGGGACGACGTCCTCGACGGCCACCGACTGCCCGAGGGCCTGTTCGAGGGTGGGCGCCAGGCCCGACAGCGCCTGGGCGATCGCCGGGCTCGCAGCCGACGCGACGAGCACCTGCGCCCCGTCGGGACCGAGCGCCACACCGCCGTAGACCTCGCGGTCGAGGACGGCGTCGCGGAGGGCGGCCCCGTCGTCGAAGGCGCTGACGGCGAAGGCGTCCTGCCCGCCCAGCTGCTCCTGCAGCGCGGCGACCGCGGGAGGCGGCCCGGCCACCCCGACCGGTACGTCGCGGGGGGCGGACTTCGCCGCGGGCAGCCCGAGCGCCACGAAGAGGACCGCGACGACGACGGCCAGCACGAGGGCCAGCCCGGTGACGACGGCCGCCGTCGGGGGGCCGGTCCGGGACGAGGCGTCTGCCGACGCGGCTCGGGGCGTGGCCGCCGTCGGGGCGGAAGGCTGGTCGGTTCGAGAGGACATGGACGTCTCCCTTCCGGAGACCGGCATCGCTGCCGAACGAACTCATCGGTCGATGAGGACCCGTGAACGGTAGAACTCATCACCTGATGAAGTCAACGGCTCATGAGTTACGGTGGGCCCGTGGCTCCACGACGCACGACGTCCGCACCGACGGCACGACGACCGGCCACCGGTCGTCGCCCCGGCAACCCGCCGACACGGGACGCGGTGCTCGCGGCCGCGCGGGACTGCTTCGCCGCCGGCGGCTACGACGGCACGTCGGTGCGCACGATCGCCGCACGTGCCGGGGTCGACGCCGCGCTGGTCCACCACTACTTCGCCACGAAGGAGAAGCTCTTCCTCGAGGTCGTCGGCGCCCCCGCCGATCCGGAGGAGGTTCTCGCCGACGTCGTCACCGGTCCTCGTGAGGACATGGGTGCGAATCTCGTGCGCGCGCTCCTGCGACTGTGGGACGGGCCGTCGGGACCGGCCGCGCTCGCCCTCCTCCGCTCCTCGGTCGGCGGCGACCGGATGGTCCTGCTGCTCCGGGAGTTCCTGCTCGCCCGCGTCCTCCGGCGCCTCGTCGGCGCGCTCGACCACGACGGGCGCGAGGCCGCGACCCGGGTGGCGCTCGTGGCGTCGCAGATGGTGGGGCTCGTCATGACGCGCTACGTCCTGCGCATCGAGCCCCTCGCGTCCGCGGGTGCCCAGGATCTCGTGGCCGCGGTCGGCCCGAACGTGCAGCGCTACCTCACCGGGGACGTCCCGCTCCCACGGGAGGACGTCAGGGAGTGAGCTCGGGCAGCAGCACCTCGCAGAAGTCGTCGTTGACGCCCGTCGAACCGAAGTACTGGCCGAGGAACTCGAGGAACACGTCGTCGGAGAGGTCCAGCGGAGTGCCGCCGTCGTCAATCCGGACCGAGAACCGCACCTGTCCCGGGTTGCGGCCGACGGCCTTGCCGTCCGAGCCGTACCAGACGCTGTTGCCGGTGCCGAGCACGTCGACCGTGAGGCTGCCGTCCTCGTTGCGCGTGATCGACAGGTCCTGGAACACCAGGGTGTTGACCTCGCGCGCGGTCCGCCCCGGGATGGGCTGGCCGGCCGCGTCGAGCGTCGTGAAGGTCACGACCGTCTTCGATCGCTCGCCGACGTAGCCGAACCCGTCGCCACGCTGAACCACGACGAGACGGCCGGCTCCCGCACCCTCCACGAGGACGTCGAAGCCGCCGCCGCAGAAGTCCTCCGCCACTTCTGTGAAGGAGATCTCGATCGGTTCGACGGGCACCCGAGGTGATGCGGGTCGGGCGGACGCGGCCGGCGCGACGCCGGCGAGCAGGAGGGCGGCGGCAGCCGCACCGGCGGCGGGACGGAGGATGACGGGCATCGGGGGCTCCTGGGGGTCGGGACCGGGACGCCCGAGCCTGTCGCGCCGCCCGCCCTCGTCACAACCGTGCTGGCACGGACTCCGGCCTCAGGCGGCCCGCGCGGGCGGGTCGCAGTGGTAATGCACGTGCAGCGACGACGCCGTCGCCGCCGACAGCCACGCCTCGTTCCGTCCGCGTGGCACCGACGCGAGACCGTCGCGCTCGCACGGCAGCCGCAGCCCGCCCCGGCCCACGCGGCACAGGCTGAGCGGGACCACGGTCTCGTGGAGGCCCAGGAGGCCCGTCGACACGACGAGCCACGTCTCGCCGTCGCCGCCCTCGGCCGGCACCACGCCACGCACCCGGCCCACCCGTCGACCCGTGGCAGTCAGCACCCTCACCCCGGCCAGCCCCCGACGCGCTCTGTGTCCCACCCCGCGCACCTCCTCGTACGACCCGGTACGACCCGGTGAGCACCGGGCAGCCTCAGGTACATGCCCCGTCGCTCGCGAGCCAAACCTGCCGACGTCGGAGGGCCGGTGCGCGGTTAGCGTGGGCCCGTGCCTGACGTCCTGCGGCTCGTGTGCACCGGCGACTCCTTCACCGAGGGCATGTCCGACGTTCTGCGCCCCGACGGGCACCACACGGGCTGGGCGGACCGGGTCGCCGTCGCCCTCGCCGTTCACGAGCGGCGCCGGAGCGGCCGCGGCGTGGAGTACGCCAACCTCGCCGTCCGCGGCAAGCTGCTCGACCAGGTCGTGGCCGAGCAGCTGCCCGCCGCGATGCGGTTCGAGCCCGACGTCCTGACGTTCCACGCCGGACCGAACGACGTCCTGCGGCGCGGGACCGGGCTCGCGGACCTGGCGGCGCGGTACGACGCCGCGGTCGCCGACGCGGCGCAGGCGGCGGGCGAGCGCGTGGTCCTCTTCACCGCGATCGGCCGCGCCGGGCACCCGGGGCGGCTCGCGGACCACCTTGCGGACCGGTTCGCGCGGTTCAACGACGTCGTCCGCGAGGTCGCCGCCCGCCACGGCGCGACACTCGTCGACATGGGCCGGGTGCCCGCGCTCACCGACCGCCGCGTGTGGCACGTCGACCGGCTCCACCTCGCCCCGGAGGGTCACACCCGCGTGGCCGCGATGGTGCTCGAGGCGCTCGGCGTCACCGACGAGGACCTCCTCGGCGGGGCGAGCGGCTGGTGGCGCGAGCCGCTGCCGGTCGCGGCCGCGGTGCCCCGGCACGCGCAGCTCGCCTCCGACGTCCGCTGGGCGCGAGAGCACCTCGCCCCGTGGGTGGGGCGGCGCCTCCGGGGGGTGTCGAGCGGCGACGACCGCGATCCCAAGGACCCGAGCCCCCGCCCCGTCGACGTCCCGACGTAGACCGCCGTCACACCTGCTGCGACACGACGAGCAGCGCGGCGACCGCGACGAGCCCGGCGAGACCGGCCGCGACGAGCCGGCCGTTGCGGTGGCGGAGCGCCGGCTCCGTGAGCGCCCGGGACCCCTCGCGGACCGCCCGACCGCCCGGTCCCCACCACGCGACGAGGCCCGCGAGCACCGCCGCGACGGTGAGCGGCAGCGGACCCGTGAGCGTCGCGCGGACCGCGGTGAGGTTGGACCACGGCACGGAGCGGTACTCCAGGAGGAGGGCCGCCCCCAGCAGGAGCACCGGGGACAGCGCGAGCGCGCCGAGCAGCACGTACCCGACGCTCGTGAGCAGCGCGCCGACCAGCCGGAAGGGGTAGGCGAAGACCTGTCCTGTCCACGTGCCGACGCCGACGCGTCCCTCGCGCCAGCGGACCCGTGCCACCGCGATCCGCGACCACTGCACGGCGCGGGCCAGACCCGCCCACGCCGCGGTGAGGACGGCCGCGCCCAGGGGGCTGACGGTCGCGACGGACACGAGGACGACCGCGGCGAGCGCCGCCATGCCGGCGCGGCGGGGCAGCTCGGGGACGGGGCGTCCGTCCCAGCCGCGTCGCGGGGCGACGGCACCGGGACCCGCGTCGCCGGAGGGCGGGGCGCCCGCGTCGCCGCCCCTGTCGGGCCGGGCCAGGTCGGCCGGCTCGCGGCGGGCCACCGCCCACGGCTCGCGCGCCGGCGGCTGCGCGGCGGTCTGCGCCGCGCGGGCGGGCACCGGGGCAACCGGGGCGATCGGCGCGGTCGGCGGGGGCGGTCGGTCCATGACCCGGGTGCTCGGGGCCTCCGGCACCCGCCGCGGCGGCGGGGTGCCGCCCGGCCGGGGCGGTGACGCCGGCGGGGCGGGGCTCTCGACCCGCGGCCGGACGGTCGTGCGGGTGACCGGTCGGGTCACCGGTGCCCCGGGCCCTGGTCCGCCCGCGAGCGCGGATGCGTCGTCGCCGCCGGCCGGAAGGAGCGGGCGCCGACCCGTGAGGTCGGCGAGCGCGTCGGCGATCGCGGCGGGCCCCGGTCGCTCGGCGGGGTCCGGGCGCAGGGCCGCGACGAGGAGCCGGGCGACCGGTCCCGGGACGCCCTCGAGGTCGACCGCACCGCGCCGGACGCGGTCGAACACGGCCTCCATCGGCCCGGAGCGGAACGGGGGTCGGCCCGTGGCGGCGAACGCGACGACCGCGGCCCAGCCCCACCAGTCCGCGGCGGGCCCCACGTCGGTGCCGTCGAGGACCTCGGGGGCGAGGTAGCCGGGCGTGCCGACCATGAGGCCGGTCGACGTCAGCTGGGCGTCGTCGGCGGCGCGGGCGATGCCGAAGTCGATGACGACCGGGGAGCCGTCGAGCAGCAGGACGTTGCCTGGCTTGAGGTCGCGGTGCACCACCCCGACCGAGTGGACCGCCGACACCGCCTCCGCCAGCCCCACCATGAGCTCGTCGAGCTGCGCGGGCGGGAGTGGACCGTCGCGGCGGACGACGGCGTCGAGCGCCTCCCCCGGCACGTACCGCATGACGACGTACGGCAGGTCGGCGTCGAAGTCGGCGTCGAGGACCTCCGCCACCCGGGGGTGGCGGACCTTCGCGAGCGAGCGGACCTCGCGGGCGAGCCGCTCGCGGGTCTGCGGGTCGGTCGCCACCTGCGGGCGCACGACCTTGACCGCGACGGCGCGCTCGGAGGGGTCGAGCGCGAGGTGGACGACGCCCATGCCGCCCTCGCCGATGACCCGCAGCAGGCGGTACGGGCCGGCGTGCTGCGTCGCGCTCACGCGCCCTCCTCCCCTGCCACGCCTCCACGGTAGAGCGTGACGACAGCGCCGGCCGCCGTGGCGGGCTCGGCGGCTACCGTCGTGGCCATGGCAGCGGGGGCCCTCACGTGCGGCGAGCTCACCAAGCGCTTCGGGGCGACGCTCGCGGTCGACCGGCTCGAGCTGGTGGTGCCGCAGGGGTCGATGTTCGGGCTCGTCGGACCGAACGGCGCCGGCAAGACGACGACGCTGTCGATGGCGACGGGTCTGCTGCGCCCCGACGCCGGGCGGGTGCTGGTCCACGGCGAGGACGTGTGGTCCGACCTCGAGCGCGCGCACCGGCTGCTCGGCGTGCTGCCGGACGGTCTGCCGACGCTCGACCGCCTCAGCGGCCCCGAGCTCGTCGAGCACATCGGTCGCCTCCACGGGCTGCCGCGGGCGGAGGCCGCCCGCCGGGCCGCCGACCTGCTCGCCGTCCTCGACCTCACCGACGCCGGTCGGACCCTCGTCGTCGACTACTCCGCGGGGATGCGCAAGAAGGTGGGGCTGGCGTGCGCGCTCGTCCACGCGCCCCGCGTGCTCGTGCTCGACGAGCCCTTCGAGGCCGTCGACCCCGTGTCGGCCTCGACGATCCGCGAGCTGCTCCAGCGCTTCACCGCCGACGGCGGCACGGTCGTCGTCAGCAGCCACGTGATGGCCCTCGTCGAGCAGCTGTGCGACCACGTCGCCGTCATCGTCGCGGGGAGGGTGGTGGCGTCCGGGACGCTCGACGAGGTCCGCGCCGGCGGGACGCTCGAGGACCGGTTCGTCGCGCTGTCCGGTGGGCGACGCGGCATCGGGGAGGGGCTGGCGTGGTTGGCGTCCTCCTCGGGCTGAGGGTCCGCCTGCTCCGCAACCAGCTGCGCGGCGGCACGGAGCAGGTGGTCCTGCTCGTCGTCGGCGTGCTGTTCGCGCTCGGCACCGCCGTGGTGGCCGCGGGGGTGCTCGCGGGGCTGCGGTTCGCACCGCTCGACCTCGCCGGGGCGGGCGTCGTCGTGCTCGGCGCGCTCGCGCTCGTGGCGTGGGCGGTCCTGCCTCTGCTGCTGAGCAGCGACGACGTCATGGCCGACCCCGTCCGCTTCGCGCTCGTCCCGGTCCCGCCGCGACGGCTCGCCGTCGGCCTGCTCGCCGGGTCCGTCGTCACCCCCTTCGCCGTCGCGACCGCGCTCGCCTCGCTCGCGCTCGTCATCACCTTCTCCCGCGGGGCCGTGCCCGTGGCCGTCGCCGTCGTCACCGCCGCGCTCGGGACGCTCACGTGCCTGCTCGCGGGCCGTGCGGTGCTGACGGCGGCCGCGTCGCTGGTGTCCGGCCGGCGGGGCCGTGAGGCGACGATCGCCGTCGGGGTGCTCGTCCTGTCGCTGCTGGGCTTCAGCGGTCCTGTCCTCGTCCGGGTGGGCGAGCAGCTGCGCACCGGGTCGCTCGACGCCCTCGTCGCGGTGCTGGCGTGGAGCCCGCTCGGTGCGGTGTGGTCGTTGCCGACGGTCGCGGCGCAGGCTCGCTGGCCGGTGCTCGCCGGTCGGGCGGCGGTCGCCGTGGCCACGGTCGTCGTCCTGTGGCTGTGCTACGAGCGCGCCCTCGAGGCGAGGCTGCGCCCGAGCGGGGCCGTGCGCGGCGGCCGTGGCCGCGACCGTGCGAGCGACTCCCGCCCCGACCGGCTCGCCCGGCTGCTGCCGGACTCTCCCGCCGGCGCCCAGCTCGAGCGGTCGCTGCGTTACTGGGTGCGGGACAACCGATACGCGGTCTCGGTCGTGGCGCTGCCGGTCGTCACGCTCCTCCTGCTCGCCCTGCCCGCGCTCACGGACGCCCCCGCCGGTGTCGCGCTGCTCACCGGGCCCTTCGTGGGGCTGCTCCTCGCCTTCACCATGCTCAACGAGATCGCCTTCGACGGCGGGGCGCTGTGGCTCGCGCTGTCGGCGGCGGTGAGGGGTCGCGACGACCGGGCGGCCCGGGCGCTGGCGATGCTCGTGTGGGGTGCCCCCGTGACGACGGCGGTCGCGGTCGCCTCGGCCGTCGCCGGCGATCGGCACGACCTCGCCCCCGCGCTCGTCGGCGCCTCGCTCGGGGTGCTGCTCGTGGGGACCGCGGTGGCCGCCGTCACCTCGGTCCTGTACCCGTACCCGGTGCCGCCCGCGGGCTCGAACCCGTTCTCCGGCACGAGCGGCTCCGGTGCGGCGGCCCTGCTCCAGCAGGCGGTGGGCGGGCTCGCGCTGGCCCCTCTCCTCGCCCCGGTCGGTGTGCTGCTCGTGTGGGCGTGGGCCACGCCCGCGGTCGGGTGGGTGCTCGCTCTCGTCGGTCCGCTGTACGGCGCCCTCCTCCTCGCCGTGGCCGTGCGCCTGGGCGGGCGCGTCTACGACTCCCGCGGACCCGAGCTCCTCGCCCGCCTGCGACGCTGAGCGCCCGTCGGCGTCCACCGTCCCTGCGGCACAGGGGTTGTGGACGGCGAACGGCCTCCTCCGCGTCTACACTCCCTGCGGCACAGGGGTTGTGGACGGCGAACGGCCTCCTCCGCGTCCACACTCGCTGCGGCACAGGGGTTGTGGACGCCGCGCCGGCCGCCGCGCGGACCGCCGCGCCGGCAGCCGCTCAGGCGCCGTCGGCGGCCGCGCGCATGGCGGCGACGTCGAGCCGGGTCATCTGCAGCATGGCCTCCGTCGCCCGGCGGGCCCGTCCCGGATCGGGGTCGGACATGAGGGCGGTGGCCTCCTCCGGCACGACCTGCCACGACAGGCCGAACCTGTCCTTGAGCCAGCCGCAGGGCCCCTCCTCACCGCCCTCGGACAACCTGTCCCAGTAGTGGTCGGCCTCGGCCTGGTCCGCGCACATGATCTGGAAGCTGACGGCCTCGCTGAAGGTGAACTGCGGGCCGCCGTTGAGGCCGGTGTACCGCTGCCCGTCGAGGGTGAACTCGACGACCATGACGTACCCCGCCGGCCCGCTCGGGGTGTCCGCGGGAGCGCGCTGGACGTTCGTCACCACCGAGTTCGGGAAGATCGAGACGTAGTGCTCGGCGGCGGCCTCGGCCTGGCCGTCGAACCACAGGCACGGGACTTGTGCGGGCACGGTTCCTCCTCGTGGACGCGGGCACGGTGCCCGCACGGGAGGGTGGACGGCCCGGCGCCGCTCAACTCATCGGTGCTCCTGCCGGCCCGAGTGCTCCGGGCTGTGGAGGAGGCACGCGGCGGCGTGGTCCGGTCCGACGTCGAACATGCCGGGGTCGACGTCGTCGCACGGCTCGAACACCTTCGGGCAGCGCGTGCGGAACCGGCAGCCGCTCGGGACGTCCGTCGGGCTCGGCACGTCGCCGCTGAGCAGCAGCGGCTCCCGCTCCCGCTCCGCGCGCGGGTCGGGGCGCGGCACGGCCGACAGCAGCGCCTGCGTGTACGGGTGCTGCGGGTCGGCGACGACGCTGTGGGCCGGGCCGACCTCGACGACCCGGCCGAGGTACATGACGGCGATGCGGTCGCTGACGTGCCGGACGGCGGCGAGGTCGTGGCTGACGAACAGCAGCGTGAGGCCGAGCTCGGACTGCAGGCGCCGCAGGAGGTTCATCACCTGCGCCTGGATCGACACGTCGAGGCTCGCGACGGCCTCGTCGGCCACGATGAGGTCGGGCTCGCCGGCGAGGGCGCGGGCGATGCCGACGCGCTGCCGCTGGCCGCCGGAGAACTCGTGGGGGTAGCGGTCGGCGGCCGCCTTCGGGATGCCGACCATCTCGAGGAGCTCCTCGACACGCTTCCGCCGCCCGGCCCGGCCGCCACCGAGGCCGTGGACGACGAGGGGCTCCTCGACGGCGTCGGCGATGCTGTGGCGCGGGTCGAGGCTCGCGTACGGGTCCTGGAACACCATGACGGCGCGACGTCGCATGCGCCGCAGGTCCGACCGGCCGAGACCCGTGACGTCCGTCCCGTCGATCTCGACGGTGCCGCCCGTCGGCTCCACGAGCCGCAGAAGCGCGTTGCCGAGGGTCGACTTGCCGCAGCCGGACTCACCGACCAGCCCGAGGGTCTCCCCGCGGCGGATGTCGAGGTCGACGCCGTCGACGGCTCGGACGGGCTGCTTCGACGACCCGAAGTGCACCTCGAGGTCCCGGAGCCGGACGAGGACGTCGCCGTCAGTCGCCTCGGTCACGGCGCACCTCCTCCGGGACGGGGCAGCGGGTCGCCGCCTCGTGGTGCGGCCCCACCTCGCGCAGCCGCTGCGGGTGCTCGACGCACGCCGGGTCGGCGATCGGGCAGCGGGGCGCGAACGCGCAGCCGGGCGGCGGGTCCACGGGGTCCGGCGGCAGCCCCCGCATGGCCTCGAGCGGCGCGCGGTCGTGACCGGTGCCGTCGGCGTCGATGTCGGGCAGGGACGCCAGCAGCCCGCGTGTGTACGGGTGCGTGGGGGCGTCGAAGACGGCGTCGGTGACCCCGGACTCCACGACCTGGCCGGCGTACATGACCGCGACGCGGTCGGCGATGCCCGCGACGACCCCGAGGTCGTGCGTGATCCACACGACCGCGGTGCCGTGCTCCTCCTGCAGTGCGGCGACGAGGCGGAGGATCTGCGCCTGCACCGTGACGTCGAGCGCGGTCGTCGCCTCGTCGGCGACGAGCACCGCGGGGTCGTGGGCGAGCGCGATCGCGATCATGACGCGCTGCCGCTGCCCGCCCGACAGCTGGTGGGGGTAGGAGCGCAGCGCCCGGTCGGGGTCGGGGATGCCGACCTCGTCGAGCAGGTCGCGGGCGCGCTGGAGGAGCTGCTGCTTCTGCCGGCGCCGCTCGCGGCGGTCGGTGTGGGCGACGAGCCCCTCGAGGAGCTGCCGGCGGATGGTGAGGACCGGGTTGAGGGACGTCATGGGGTCCTGGAACACCATCCCGAGACCCGGCCCGCGCAGCCGGCGCAGCTCCTCGTCGGACGCGCCGAGCACCTCCCGCCCGCGGTAGAGCGCGGACCCGGTGACGGTCGCGCTCGACGGCAGCAGGCCGAGCACGGCGAGCATGCTGACGCTCTTGCCGGAGCCCGACTCCCCCACGACGGCGAGCGTCTCGCGGGGGCTCACGTGGAGGTCGACGCCCCGGACGACGGTGGCGGGGCCCCGCGAGGTGGGGAACGTGACGTGGAGGTCCCGGATCTCGAGGCTGTGCTCGGAGGTCCGGGGGGCGTCGGCCGGCTGGGCGCTCATGCGGCGGTCGTCGATCCGGCGTCGGGCCCGCTCGCGCGGGCGGTGAGCAGCGCACGACGCCGGGGGTCGAGGACGTCGCGGAGCGCGTCCCCGAGGAGGTTGAAGGCCAGGACGGTGATGAAGATCGCGAGACCGGGGAACACCGCCATCCACCACGCCTGCGTCATGAAGCCGCGCCCCTCGCTCAGCATGAGGCCCCACGACGCGTTCGGTGGCTGCGTGCCGAGGCTGAGGAAGGACAGCGCGGCCTCCGAGAGGATCGCGAACGCGAGGCTCACCGAGGTCTGGACGATGATCGGCGGGGCCGCGTTCGGCAGGACGTGGTGGAAGAGGATCCGCCGGTCCGGGGCACCCACCGACCGGGAGGCGCGCACGTACACCTCCTCGCTCACGGACAGGACGGCGGCGCGGGTGACGCGGGCGAAGATCGGCGTGTAGACGATGCCGATGGCGATCATCGCGTTCGTCGTCCCCGGGCCGAGCAGCGCGAGGACCGCGATGGCGAGGAGGATCGCGGGGAAGGCGAAGAGGACGTCCATGAACCGCATGAGGACGGCGTCGAGCGGCCCCCGGTAGTAGCCGGCGAGGAGCCCGATGAGGGTCCCGGCCACGAGCGAGATGCCGACGGCGACGAAGCCGACCTGCAGGCTGACGGACGCCCCGAGGATCACCCGGTCGAGGACGTCCCTCCCGAGGTCGTCGGTGCCGAACGGGTGCTCGAGCGAGGGGGGCATGAGCCGGTTCGCCACGTCGATCTGGTTCGGGCCGCCGGGAACCAGGACGTCGTCGAAGAGGGCCACGAGGACGACGAGCCCGAGCACGACGAGACCGAACGCCCCGCCTCCGCGCTTCGCGGTGAGGACGAGGACCGCCCACGCGCGGCGCGCGCCGCTCACCGGGTGCCCACCCTCGGGTCGAGTGCGGCGTACGACAGGTCGACGAGGAGGTTGATGACGAGGAACACGACGGCGAACAGGAGCACCGCACCCTGCAGGAGCGGGAAGTCGCGGCTCTGGACCGCCTGCAGCGCGAGCTCGCCGAGCCCGGGGTAGCTGAAGACGATCTCGACGACGACGACGCCCGACAGCAGGTACGCGAGCTGGACGCCGACGACCGTGACGAACGGCAGGAGCGCGTTGCGCATGACGTGCCAGCCGAGGACGGTCGGTCGGGTGAGGCCCTTGGAGCGCGCCGTGCGCACGTGCTCGGCGTCGGCGGCCTCGATGAGGGAGCTGCGGACGAAGCGGGTGAGGATGCTCCCGCTCGTCACGCCGACCGTGACCGCCGGGAGGATCACGGCCCGCAGCCACCCGGCCGGGTCCTCCGTCAGGGGGACGTAGCCGCCGGTCGGCAGCGCGAGGAGCGGCGCGACGAAGACGATGAGGAGGATCCCCATCCAGAAGTCGGGGATGCTGATCCCTGCCTGGCTGAACACGGTCGCGACGCCGTCGACCGTCGTCCGCGGCCGCAGCGCCGAGACGGTGCCGAGCGGGACGGCGATGAGGAGCGCGACGAGGATCGACATCCCGGCGAGGCTCAGCGTGGCGGGGAGCCGCTCGACGATGAGCGCGGTGACGGGGTCGCCGCTGCGGAAGCTCACCCCCAGGTCGCCCGTGAGCGCACCGGTGAACCACGTCCAGAACTGGACGAGGACGGGCTGGTCGAGGCCCGACCGGGCGCGCAGCGCCGCCGCCGTCTCCTCGGTGTAACGGGTGCCGAGGGCGATCCGGACGGGGTCCCCCGGCACCAGCTGGAGGATCGCGAACACGAGCACGGCGACACCGAGGAGCACCGCCGCGGCCTGGGCGACCCGGGAGAGCACATAGCTCCTCATCGCCGGGCCGCCGCCCGCTCCGCCCCACGCACGCGCGCCGCCTCAGCCGCCGAGCTGCACCGTGTCGAAGTTGATGGCGCGGTCCGGCCGCACCGTGTAGCCGGACAGGTCGCCGCTCCACGCCTGCACGACGTCCGGGTTGTAGTAGTAGAGGTACGACACCTCGTCGACGATGATCTCGACCGCCTGGTCGTACAGCTCCTTACGGGCGTCCTGGTCGGTCTCGGTCGAGGCCTGCTGGAGCAGCTCGTCGACCTGCTCGTTGCTGTAGCCCTGGAAGTTGAACCCGCCGTCGGTGAGGTGCTGGGCGTGGTAGTAGCCGAACGGGTCGAGGTTGCCGATCCACGACCACGAGAACGCGTCGAAGTCGCCCTCGCCCTGCCGCGAGAGGAAGGCGCCCTCCTCGACGGTGTCGGGCGTCGCGGTGACGCCGATCTCGGCCAGCTGGCTCGACAGCACCTCGGCGGCGGTGACGGCCTGCGGCGCCGTGCTCGGCACCATGATCTCGAAGGACAGGTCCTCCACGCCGGCGTCGGCGAGCAGCTGCTCGGCCGCGGCCGCGTCGGCGGGGAAGGGTGCGTAGTCGCTGGCGAAGAAGGAGCCCTCGGGGATCGCGGTCTGGTTCGCGGTCCCGGCGCCGAACGTCGCCGCCTCCGCGATGGCCTCGCGGTCGACCGCGGTCGCGATGGCCCGCCGGACGTCGACGTCGTCGAACGGCGGCTCCGTCGTGTCGAAGGCGACGTAGTAGTAGTCCGTCGAGCCGACCTGGCCGAGCTCGACGCCCTCCTCGCCCTCGAGGGTGGCGATGTCCTGCGGCGGCACGTTGTCGGTCCAGTCGATGTCGCCGTTGCGCAGCGCGGTGAGCGCGGCCGCGGACTCCGGCACGTAGCGGAACTCGACCCCCTCGACGAACGGACCCTCGCCCCAGTACCCGTCGAACGCGGCGACCTCGGCGCCACCGGCGCTCGTCGACTCCAGCGTGAAGGGTCCGGTGCCGTTCGCCTCGTTCGCGAGGTCGAGGTCCTCCGCGGCGCCCTCCGGGAGGATCGCCATGCCCTTGAAGCCGCCGATGTTGGCGAGCAGGTTCGGCGTCGGCGCCGACAGGTTGAGGACGACCGTCTGCGGGTCCGGGGTGTCGATCGACTCGACGTTGGCGAAGCGGAAGGAGTTCGCCAGCTGCTCGTCGATGATCCGGTTGTAGGAGTAGGCGACGTCGGCGGAGTCGAACTCGCTGCCGTCGTGGAACGTCACGCCCTCACGCAGCGTGAACGTCCACGTGAGGCCGTCCTCACTCGTCTCCCACGACTCCGCGAGCGACGGCTCGAACGTGAGGTCCTCGGCGTTCGGCACGACGAGCGTGTCGTACACGTTCTCCAGCACCTGGAAGCTCGCGTACGCGCTCGTCGAGTGCGGGTCGAACTGGTCGGGGGTGCCGGTGATCGCCGCGACGAGCGTGCCGGTTGGCGCGTCACCCGTCGCGCCCCCTCCGGCCTCGTCCGTGGCGTCGGTGTCGGCGTCGGGTGCCTCCTCGAGGCCCTCGCCCTCCACGCCGCCACCGGTGCTGCAGGCGGCGAGGGCGAGTGCGGTGGCGGTGGCGGCGGCGAGCCGCACGAGAGCGCGGGAACGGGTCTGCAGACGCACGGTGGCACCTTCCTCCGGCCGGAGATGAACCCTTCATCCCTAGCGAAGCGGGACGGACCGGGCGACCTGAGGCCGCTGCCCCCGCGCCTTCGTTACCGGTTCTCCATCTTTCACATACGCAGAGTGACCGGATGTGACGGAGTCGTGCTGGACCTCGTCGTGCCGATCGGGCAGGATCACGGGGGTCGGGACACAGCCGTCCGACTCCCTGCGACGAGGCACACACCCCCTTCGCCGGCCGACGACGGCTCCCGGCGGGAGGCCCGGGACCCCGGGCAGCCTTCACGACGGATCGTCCGGCACGTACCTGCCGGTGAAGGGAATGGCACAGCCATGGCAACAGTGACCTTCGAGCACGCCGAGCGGCTGTACCCCGGGGCCGAGCGCCCCGCGGTCGACGACTTCAACCTCGAGATCGGTGACGGCGAGTTCCTCGTCCTCGTCGGTCCCTCCGGCTGCGGCAAGTCCACCACCCTCCGCATGCTCGCGGGGCTGGAGGAGGTGACGAGCGGCAGCATCTTCATCGGCGACCGCGACGTCACGGACATGCCCCCGAAGGACCGGGACATCGCGATGGTGTTCCAGAACTACGCGCTCTACCCGCACATGTCCGTCGCCGACAACATGGGCTTCGCGCTCAAGATCGCCGGCACGCCGAAGGACGAGATCCGCAAGCGCGTCGAGGAGGCCGCGAAGATCCTCGACCTGTCGCAGTACCTCGAGCGCAAGCCGAAGGCGCTGTCCGGTGGGCAGCGCCAGCGCGTCGCGATGGGTCGCGCGATCGTCCGCAGCCCGCAGGTGTTCCTCATGGACGAGCCCCTGTCGAACCTCGACGCCAAGCTGCGCGTCCAGACCCGCACGCAGATCGCGTCGCTCCAGCGCCGCCTCGGCGTCACGACCGTCTACGTCACCCACGACCAGGTCGAGGCCATGACGATGGGCGACCGGGTCGCGGTCCTCAAGGACGGCGTCCTCCAGCAGGTCGACACCCCGCGCAACATGTACGACAAGCCGAACAACGTGTTCGTCGCCGGCTTCATCGGCTCCCCCGCCATGAACCTGCTGTCGTTCCCGGTCGACGAGAACGGCGTGAAGTTCGGTACGACCACCCTGCCGATCGACCGGGACCAGCTGTCCCGGGCGAGCGGCAAGGAGGTCACCGTCGGCGTGCGGCCCGAGGACCTCACGATCTCCTCCGACGGCCACGGCCTGCCCGTCCAGGTCGACGTCGTCGAGGAGCTCGGCGCCGACGCGTACATCTACGGGACGACGGACGCGGGGCACCAGGTCGACGTCGACGACCCCGACCTGCGCGGGGAGGACAGGACCACGGGCGACAACATCATCGCCCGCACCGACGGCCGTCGCCCGCCCCAGCGCGGCGAGACCGTCCACCTCGTCCCGGCGGGCGGCCACGTCCACTTCTTCGACCTCAAGACCGGCGCGCGCCTCTGACGGGGTAGCGCCACCGCTCCGGTGGACCAGTTGACGACGGGCGTCCCGCCACGGGGCGCCCGTCGTCGCGTCCGCGGCCGAGCCAGGGAAGGATGTGCGCCGTGAGCACCGCCCTCGAGATCACGTCGACCACCCCGGAGAGCGGGCTGCTCGACCTGCCGTGGGAGGTGCCGCTCGAGGAGTGGCCGGAGGAGCGGATCGCCGCCCTCCCCCGCGGCATCAGCCGGCACGTCGTGCGCTTCGTCCGCCTCGGCGGTCGCGTGTACGCGATCAAGGAGATCAACGAGCCCATCGCGCGGCGCGAGTACCAGATGCTGCGCAACCTCCGCCGGCTGCAGGTGCCCTCGGTCGAGCCCGCCGCGGTCGTGTCGGGTCGCGTGTCCGCCGACGGCGAGCCGCTCGAGGCGGCGCTCATCACCCGGCACCTGCAGTTCTCGCTGCCGTACCGGGCGCTGTTCAGCCAGACCCTGCGCCCGGACACGGCCACCCGCCTCATCGACGCGCTCGCCGTCCTGCTCGTGCGCCTTCACCTCCAGGGCTTCTACTGGGGCGACGTCTCCCTGTCGAACACCCTCTTCCGCCGCGACGCCGGCGAGTTCGCCGCGTACCTCGTCGACGCCGAGACCGGCGAGCTCTACCCGCAGCTGTCCGCGGGGCAGAGGAGCTACGACGTCGACCTCGCGCGCGTCAACATCGCCGGGGAGATGTTCGACCTGCAGGCGGGAGAGCTCCTCGACGAGGACTTCGACCCCATCGCGGCCAGCGACCGCATCGTCGACCGCTACACGTCCCTGTGGGCCGAGCTCACGGACGAGGAGGAGTTCGACCGCGTCGAGCGCTGGCGCGTCGACGCCCGCATCCGCCGGCTCAACGAGCTCGGCTTCGACGTCGGCGAGCTCGCCCTCACGACCGACTTCACCGGCACGACGGTCCACATCCAGCCGAAGGTCGTCGACGCCGGGCACCACACGCGCCGGCTGCTCCGGCTCACGGGCCTCGACGTGGAGGAGAACCAGGCCCGCCGCCTCCTCAACGACATGGACTCCTTCGCCGCGGCCAACGACATGCAGGGCGAGGAGGAGGAGATCGTCGCCCACACGTGGCTGACGACGGTCTTCGAGCCCGTGACGCGCGCCGTGCCCCCGCAGCTGCGCGGCAAGCTCGAGCCCGCCGAGGTCTTCCACGAGGTGCTCCAGCACCGCTGGTACCTGTCGGAGGCCGCCGGGCACGACGTCGGCCTGGACGAGGCGATCCGGCACTACATGACGGACGAGCTCGTGCACCGCCGCGACGAGAAGGCCGTGCTCGGCGGGGTCGACACCGAGCCGATCCCGATCGTCACCGAGTACTGAGCTCGAGCCCGTCCGGCGGCTCCCGCGAGTGGGACGTTCTGCTCGCGGCCGGGACGACATCGGTCGCCGGGGCCGCCCCGGACCCCGAAGACGTCCCAGTCGCCCGAGCAACGTCCCAGTCGCCCGAGCAGCGTCCCAGTCGCCCGCGCCGGGCTCAGGTCGCGGGCACGCCGAGCTCGTCGAGCAGGTGCCGGACGCGCCGCTCGATCTCGTCGCGGACCGGACGGACCTCGTCGACGCCCTTGCCGGCGGGGTCCTCGAGGACCCAGTCCTCGTACCGTGTGCCGGGGAAGATCGGGCAGGCGTCACCGCAGCCCATGCTGACGACGACGTCGGCCGCGCGGACGGTCTCCTCGGTCCAGGGCTTGGGGAACTCGTGCGAGATGTCGATCCCGCGCTCGCGCATCGCCTCGACCGCGGCCGGGTTGACCCGGGACCCCGGTTCGGAGCCACCGGACCACGCGATCGCCCGCTCGCCGGCGAGGTGCTGGAAGAAGCCGAGTGCCATCTGCGAGCGCCCCGCGTTGTGGACGCAGAGGAACAGCACCGTCGGCACGCCGTCGTCGTGCCGGCCCTCGATCCTCGCGAGGGCGCGCAGGCGCTGGCGGGCGAACCGCTCGGCGATGAGCGGGAGGTAGCGGGTGACGGTGGCGGGGCCGGCGAGCTGGTCGTAGCTCGTCACGAGGAACCGCTCGATGGTCTCCGCGCCGTAGACGCCGACGAAGTCCTCGGCGAGGCGGGTCGCGGCGGTCCGCAGCGCGAGCTGCTGGTCGAGCTCGATGCCGGCCCGCTGGTGGAGGGCCTGGAGGGTCTCGGTCATGGCGAGGTGCTCCTTGTGGGTCGACGGCGGGACCCGGTGAGGGCGCGCCCGAGCCGGTCGACCCGGGCGCTGATGTCGGCGAAGGCGCCTTCGAATGCCGCCTCGTCGCCGGTGCGGACGGGGTCCGGTACCGACCAGTGGAGGTCGACGGGGCGGGCGGCGGCGAGCGACGACTCGTAGGCGCTGTCGCAGACGGCCACGACGAGGTCCCCCTCACGCAGGACGTCGTCGACGTGGGCGGGCGTGCGACCGCCCAGGTCGAGCCCGTGACGTGCCGCGACGGCGACCGCTCCCGGGTGCACCTCCGCGGCGGGCTCGGTGCCGGCGCTGGCGGTGGGTACGCCGACCGCGCGGCTGAGGGCCACCGCGGCGAGGTGGGAGCGCGCGGAGCTGTGGGTGCAGACGAAGACGACCCGGGGGGCGGGACGGACGCCCGGCTCGGCGGCGTCGGCGAGCAGGGTGACGTAGGTGCGGCGCGCGTCGCCCTCCGAGCGACGGCGCGCGACGACGCCGGCGACCTCGAGGACCTTGAGGTGGTGGGCGAGGAGGTTGGACGTGACCCCGAGCGTGCCTGCCAGCTCGCCGGGGGCGAGGTCACCCACGGCGAGGAGGTCGACGACCTGCAACCGGGTCTCGTCGGCGAGCGCGGCGTGCACCCTGGCCCGGCGGGCGAGGTCGTGACGCCGTTCCACGAGCGGAGCATCTCACTCGACAATCATTGAGTCAACGAACCTTGAGCGGAACTGCACTGCTCGCTCGCAGTGCACCAGGTGTTGGCGGTGCCGTCACCACCGCCGCGGGCGGGCGGGCTGAGCCGCCCGCTCCGCGCCGTTGCTGGGTGGGACGTTGCCGTCCCGAGCGGGACGACTTCGGGCTCGACGAGGGCTACCGACCCCGGGAACGTCCCAGTCGGTGGGCTCACGTCCCAGTCGGCGGGGAACCGTCCCCCGCGGCCTGCTCGCCCGGGCGCGTCAGCGCTGCTGGGCCACCGCGTAGAGCACGATCCCGGCGGCGACGCCGGCGTTGAGCGACTCCGTCGCCGCGGCCATCGGGATCGACACGACGACGTCGCACGTCTCGCGGACGAGGCGCGAGAGCCCCTCCCCCTCGGCACCGACGACGAGCACGACCCCGGTGCCGCTCACGTCGAGCTCCGGCAGGTCGACCTCGCCGTGCGCGTCGAGGCCGACGACCATGAGGCCCGCCTTCTGGTAGTCCTGCAGCGTCCGGGTGAGGTTGCCCGCGCGGGCGACCGGCACCCGGACCGCCGCACCCGCGCTCGACTTCCACGCCCCCGCCGTCATGCCGACGCTGCGCCGCGACGGCACGACGACCCCGGCGGCGCCGAAGGCCCCCGCCGAGCGGACGACGGCCCCGAGGTTCCGGGGGTCGGTGATGCCGTCGAGCGCGACGACGAGGACGTCGTCGCGGCGCCGGCCGTGGAGCAGGTCGGCGGGGTCGGCGTAGGCGTACGGCGGGATCTGGAGCGCGACCCCCTGGTGGACGGCGCCGTCGGTGAGCCGGTCGAGGTCGTGCTTGGCGACCGGCAGGACGGGCATGCCGGCGTCGGACGCCGCCCGCACCGCCTCCCTGACGCGCGCGTCGGACTCGACGGTGTCCTGCAGGTAGAGCCCGGTGGCGGGTACGCCCGCCCGCAGGGCCTCCACCACGGAGTTGCGGCCCGCGACGTACTCCGCGCCGGTCCCGGCACGCCGTCGCTGGCCGGCGGCGCCGGGCCGGGCGGACGACCGCGCGCCCGGTCGGGCGGAGCCGCCCTTGCGCATGCCCGCCCGCGACCGCGCATCGCGCTCGGCCTTGGCCGCGGCGCGCTCGCGGGCGACCTTGCGGTCGTGCGCGGGGTGGGAGACGCGGTCCTCCGCCTTCGGCGTCGGGCCCTTGCCCTCGAGCGCCCGCCGGCGGTTGCCGCCGCTGCCGACGGTCGGTCCCTTGCCGCCCTTGCGGACCGCGCCGCGGCGCTTGGAGTTGCCTGCCATCAGGGGGCTCCTGTCGGGGTGCGGGCGGCCTCGGAGGTGGGTGCGTCGCGGGGCGGCGTGGCGGCGACGGTCCACCGCGGCCCCTGGGGCGTGTCCTCCACGACGATGCCCGCCGCGGCGAGCCGGTCGCGGACGGCGTCGGCGGACGCCCAGTCCCGGTCCGCGCGCGCGCGGGTGCGCGCGTCGAGCTCGGCCCGGACGAGGGCGTCGAGCGCGCGGGTCGCCGCCCCGCCGTCGCCAGTGCCTTCCTCAGGTTCGATCCCGAGCACGCGACACATCGTGGCGACGCTGCCTGCTGCGCCCGAGGCGGCCGAGACATCACCTGCGTCGAGAGCGGCGTTTCCCTCCCGCACCACCCCGTGGAGGGCGGCGAGCGCCTGCGGCACGCCGAGGTCGTCGTCCATGGCGGCGGTGAACTCCGCGCACACGAGGCCGTCGTCGCCGATGGCGCCCGTGGCGGCCTCGGCCCGCTCGAGGAAGCCCGCGATCCGCCCCCACGCGGCAGCGGCCTCGTCGAGCGAGGCGGGCGCGAGCTCGAGGTTGCTGCGGTAGTGCGCCGACACGAGGTAGTAGCGCAGCACCTCGGGCCGGTGCTCCCGGAGCAGGTGGGCGACACCGAGCGAGTTGCCGAGGCTCTTGCTCATCTTCTCCCCGGCCGTCGTGAGCAGCGCCGAGTGCAGCCACACGCGGGCGAACGGGTCCCCGGCCGCGTTCGACTGGGCGATCTCGTTCTCGTGGTGGGGGAAGCGGAGGTCGAGACCGCCGCCGTGGACGTCGAACTCGGCCCCGAGGTACCGGGTCGCCATGGCGGAGCACTCGAGGTGCCACCCCGGTCGGCCCCGGCCGAAGGGGGTGTCCCACGACGCGGTGGCGGGCTCGGAGTCCTTCGCGGACTTCCACAGCGCGAAGTCGCGGGGGTCGCGCTTGCGACCGGCGAGCTCGGGGTCGGTGTCGCCGGCGGGCTCGAGCTCGGCGAGGGACTGCCGGGTGAGCCGGCCGTAGTCGGCGAAGGAGCGGACGTCGAAGTACACGTCGGCCGTGCCGTCGACGTGGTACGCGTGGCCGGCGGCGACGAGCCGCTCCATCAGGGCGACCATCTCCGTCACGTGACCGGTCGCCCGGGGCTCGTAGGTGGGGGGCAGCACCCGCAGGGCGGCGTACGCCTCGGTGAACTCCCGTTCGTAGCGGTACGCGTGCGCCCACCACGGCCGACCGGCCTCGGCGGCCTTGGTGAGGATCTTGTCGTCGATGTCGGTGACGTTGCGGACCAGCGTCACCTCGTAGCCGGAGTGCACGAGCCAGCGCCGCAGCACGTCGTAGACGACCTGCGCGCGCATGTGCCCGATGTGCGGGCTCATCTGCGGCGTCGCCCCGCACACGTAGATGCCGACGTGGCCCTCCCGGACCGGCCGCAGGGGGGCGGTCTCGCGGGCGAGGCTGTCGTGCAGGCGCAGGCCGGGGTCGGGCACCGGCCCAGCCTACGGGGGGCTCGGGGCGGGGCCGGTCGCGTCCCGGCCCTGCAGGGGGGCCAACGCCGCCGTGCGCTGCGCGGGCGAGCGGGGGACGTCGCCGACCTGCCGCGCGAGGTCGTCGGCCCGACGGACGAGGTGCTCGACGAGGCCGCGCACCACACGCTCCTCGCGCCACGTCGACCCGTCGACGACGACCGCGAGCTCGCGGGCGAGCGGGTACGTGCCGTCCGCGACGGCACCGGCGTCCGGGGCGACGCAGCCCGCGCCGGTGTCGAGCGCGACGGCCCGGACGTCGTCGCTGCCCGCCGCGTACGCGAGCGGCACGTACCCGACCCCGCCGGGGCTGGCGGCGACCCCGTCGACGATGACGGCGTCGTCCTCGCTGCGGGCGGCGTCCTCGCGCTGGGGCGCCCCCTCGAGGACCGCCTCGACGAACACGTCGCCGGTCCCGCTGGCCGGCCCGGGCGCAAACGGGACCAGCGTGGTCGCGGGCAGGTCGTCGCGGACGTCCTGCCACGTACGGGCAGGCTGCCCCGTCCCACCGCCGTCGGCGGACCAGAGCCGCCGCAGCTCCGCGCTCGTGAGGCAGCGGACCGCCTCGTTGCGGGAGGGGACGACGACGACGACGGCGTCGTTCGCCAGCACGAGCCGCTCCGGCGTCACGCCCGCGGCCTCGCACGCGGCCCGCTCCTCTCCGGTGAGCGGACGCGACGTCATGGCGACGTCGACCTCGCCGGCGCACAGCCGCGCGACCCCGGCGCCCGTGCCGGTCGTCGCGAGCCGGACCTGCACGCCGGGCTCGACCTCGGTCGTGTACTCCGCGACCCCGGCCCGCACGAGCGGGGTGAGCGAGGAGGACCCGGCCACGGCGACGTCGCCGGTGAGGCCCTGGGTCGCCGGGAGGTCGTCGGCGCACGCGGCCAGAGCGAGCGCCGCGGACACGACGAGGGCCGTCACCCGGACGGTGACGGCCCTGCGGTCGCGGCGGCGGGCGGGCACGGCGACAGCATGCCGCCCGGCGCCCCCGTCAGCCGAAACGGCCGGAGATGTAGTCGTTCGTCGCCTGCACCTTGGGCGTGCTGAACATGACGTCCGTGCTGTCCATCTCGATGAGCTTGCCGGGCTTGCCGGTGCCCGCGATGTTGAAGAACGCCGTCCGGTCGCTCACCCGCGCGGCCTGCTGCATGTTGTGGGTGACGATGACGATCGTGTACTGCTCCTTGAGCTCCTGGATGAGGTCCTCGATGGCGAGGGTGGAGATCGGGTCGAGCGCGGAGCACGGCTCGTCCATGAGGAGCACCTCGGGCTCGACGGCGATGGCGCGGGCGATGCACAGGCGCTGCTGCTGACCGCCGGACAGGCTCGAGCCCGACTCCGACAGCCGGTCCTTCACCTCGTTCCACAGGTTGGCGCCCTGGAGGGCCTTCTCGACCTTCTCGTCGGCGACGGACTTCTTCATGCGGCGGGCGTTGAGCTTGTACCCGGCGATGACGTTGTCGTAGATCGACATCGTGGGGAACGGGTTCGGGCGCTGGAAGACCATGCCGATCTGACGCCGGACGTCGACCGGGTCGGTCGAGGGGGCGTAGAGGTTCTGCCCGTCGACGAGGACCTCGCCGGTGACGTAGGCGCCGCGGATCGCCTCGTGCATGCGGTTGAGGGACCGGATGAACGTCGACTTGCCGCAGCCGGAGGGGCCGATGAACGCCGTCACCGAGCGGGGCTCGATGACCATGGAGACGTCCTCGACGGCCTTGAACTTGCCGTAGTAGATGTCGAGGGAGTTGACCTCGATGCGCTTGGACACGGTGGAGGTTCCTCTCAGCGTCCGGTTGTGGGGGCGAACAGGAAGGCGACGAGACGGCCGATGCCGTTGAGGAGCATGACGATGAGGATGAGGACCAGGGCCGCCGTCCACGCCCGGTCGAGGAACGCCTCGGGCGGCAGGCCCCGACGGACGAACTGGTCGTAGGCGAAGACGGGCAGGGTCGACATCCGGCCCTCGGTGGCGTCGAAGTTGAAGCCGACGGTGAAGCCGAGGGTGATGAGCAGCGGCGCCGTCTCGCCGATGACACGGGCGACGGCGATGGTGATGCCCGCGGCGATGCCGCCGATCGACGTCGGGATGACGACCTTCGTGATGGTCCGCCAGCGCGGCACGCCGAGGGCGTAGCTGGCCTCGCGGAGCTCGTCCGGCACGAGCTTGAGCATCTCCTCGACCGACCGGATGACGACCGGCGTCATGAGGACCGCGAGGGCCATCGCGCCGGCGATGCCGGAGCGGTGCCCCGGGTTGTCCGTGAGCGTGATGAAGAGCGCGACGGCGAACAGGCCCGCGACGATGGACGGGATACCCGTCATGACGTCGACGAGGAACGTGATGGCCGCCTTCAGCGGGCCGCGCCCGTACTCCACGAGCCACACGGCGGCGAGGACGCCGACGGGGATCGAGATGAGCGCGGCGATGCCGGTGACGACGAGCGTGCCGACGATCGCGTGGGCCGCCCCGCCGCCCTCGCCGACGACGCCGGCCATCGTCTCGGTGAAGAAGGCGACGTCGAAGCGGGCGATGCCGTTCGACACGACGGTCCACACGAGGGACAGCAGCGGTGCCATCGCGAGGACGAACGCGACGGTGACGAGGGCGGTGACGACCCGGTCCTTGGCGCGGCGCGGCCCCTCGGTGGAGCGGGCGAGGACGTAGATCCCCAGCATGTAGACGACGGCCGTGAGCGCGGCCGCGCCGGTGAAGGAGAACGCGCCGAAGAGGAAGAGGACGGCGGTCGACAGCACCGCCGACAGCAGGAGGAGCGCCTGCGGCAGGCGCCGGGGCAGGGTGCCCGACGTCGCGCCGAGGCCCGTGCCGGCCGGCGGGGGCGGCGGGCCGGCGGGCTTCGGCGCCCCGAAGCGCTCCGGGGTGAGCCCGCTGGTGTCGGCCGGGCCGGGACGGCTGCCCGTGTCGAGCGGGCCGGTGCGCTGGGTCTCGGTCTCGCGAGGGGTGCTCATCCGGCGGCTCCCGAGAAGCCGCGGGAGGCGACCCACCGCGCGGCGTAGTTGACGGCGAAGGTGAGGACGAACAGCACCAAGCCGGTCGCGATGAGCTCGCTCACCCCGAGCCCGGTCGCCTCGGGGAAGTTGAGGGCGATGTTCGCGGGGATCGTCGAGGGGTTCTCGGAGCTGATGAGGTTGAACGTCATGATCGCCGGGTTGACGCTGAGGATGAGCGTGACGGCGAGCGTCTCGCCGAGCGCGCGGCCGAGGCCGAGCATCGCGCCGGAGATGACGCCGGAGCGGCCGTACGGCAGCACCGCCATCTGGATCATCTCCCAGCGCGTGGCGCCGAGGGCGAGCGCGGCCTCCTCGTGCAGGCGCGGCGTCTGGAGGAACACCTCGCGGCAGACGGCGGTCATGATCGGCAGGATCATGACCGCGAGCACGAGCGCGGCGGTGAGCATGACGCGTCCCGACGTCGCCGTGGGGCCCGCGAAGAGCGGGATGAAGCCGAGGTTCGCCTCGAGCCACTGGAAGCCCGGCACGAGGTACTGCCCGAACACGACGACGCCCCAGAAGCCGAAGACGACGCTGGGGATGGCCGCGAGCAGGTCGATGACGTACCCGAAGGTCTTCGCCACCGCCCGCGGCGCGTAGTGCGAGATGTAGAGGGCGATCCCGACGGCCACCGGCGCCGCGAAGAGCAGCGCCAGGATCGACACGAGGACCGAGCCGAACAGCAGCGGGACGACGTAGGAGCGGAAGCCGTTCTCGCCCGTGATCTCCTCGGGATCCGCCGTCAGGGCCGGCAGGCCCTCGAGCGTGAGGAAGATCGCGACCGCGGCGAGCGTGACGAGGATGAGCAGCGCCGCGACCAGCGCGGTCCCGGAGAAGATCCGGTCGCCGGGGCGCTGCGGAGCCGAGCGCGCGGCAGCCGGCGCTGCCGGCTGGGTGTCAGTCGTCATGAGGGTCCTTGGGCCGCTGCAGAGGGGGCGCGGGGAGAGGGGACGGGCGGCGCGGGTACGGGCGGCCACCGTGATGGTGACCGCCCGACCCCGTTCCGGTCCAGAGACGCGTCAGCAGTTGGTCAGGACCGCGTCAGCGCCTCGAGGATCACTGGATGGCGTCGATGGCCGCCTGGACGTCCTCGCGGAGGGTGTCCGAGATGGGCGCCGAGCCGGCGTTGTCCGCGGCGGCCTGCTGGCCCTCCGGGCTCGCGACGTACGACAGGTAGTCCTTCACGAGGGTGGCCTTCTCGTCGTCGGAGTAGTCCGCGCACGCGATGTGGTAGCTCACGAGGATGATGGGGTACGCGCCCGACTCCTGGGTGTCGCGGGCGAGGTCGATCGCGAGGTCGGTCTCGGACCGGCCCTCGACCCGCTCCGACACGTCGAGGACGGTCGCGGCGGCCTCCGGGGAGAACGGCACGAACTCCTCGCCGACGCCGACGGCGACGGTGCCCAGCTCACCGGCCTGCGAGGCGTCCGCGTAGCCGATGTAGCCGTCGCCGGCCTGGACGGCCTGGACGACGCCCGCGGTCTGCGGGGCGGCCTCGCCGCCGAGCTCGCTCGGCCACGTCTCGACCTCCCCGAAGGTCCACACGTCACCGGCGACGACGTCGAGGTACGACGTGAAGTTCTCCGTGGTGCCGGAGTCGTCGGAGCGGTGGACGGGGGTGATGGTCGTGCTCGGGAGCTCGACGTCCGGGTTGGCCTCGGCGATCGCCGGGTCGTCCCACGTCGTGATCTCCTCGGCGAAGACCCCGGCGATGACCTCCGGCGGCATGTTGACGGTGTCGACGCCCTCGAGGTTGAAGATCACCGCGACGGGGGAGATGTAGAGGGGGAGCTCGACGACCTGGTCGCTGGCGCACGTGCCGTTGTCGGCGACCGCGGCCAGCTCCTCGTCGTCCAGGAAGGCGTCGGAACCGGCGAAGTCGGAGCCGCCGCCGAGCCACAGCTCGCGACCGCCGCCGGAGCCGATGGGGTCGTAGTTGACCGTGACGCCGGGCTGGACGCCGTTGTAGCCGGCGACCCACGCCTGGACGGCCGCCTGCTGCGAGCTCGCGCCGGCGCCGACGAGCGTGCCGGACAGCTCCTCGCCGCCTCCGGCGGCGGCGGTGTCCTCGCCCGCGGGGGCGGAGGCGTCACCGGCACCGGTGGTCGCGCCGGTGTCGGTGTCGCCCTCGTCGCCACCGCACGCGGCCAGGGCGAGCGACATCACGACGGCGGCCGGGACGAGGCCGCGGGTCAGGGTGGAGCGCTTCACGGAGTACCTCCTGTGGGGGCCCGGTGAGGGCAGGGGCTCGTTGCGCTCCGAAACTAACTGCGCCCGGAGCCCTCGCCGGGCCTCCCAGGTGAACCCTCGGTGAACGGTCGCGGAACTGTCCCTGTACCGGGCGGTGTCACATCACGGGCGCATAACGGTGCCCGCGGAGCGTGACGACCTCAGCGCGGACCGTCAGCGCGCGACGCGGCCGCTCCGGGCGCTCGACGAGCTCCTCGACCGCCGTGCCGAGCGACCCCCGTGCTGGGCGATGAGGACGGTCTGGAGGTCGGCGAGGGGCTCCCCGTCCGCGCCCTTGTGGTGGCGCTCCCACGCGCCGTCCGCCTGCAGGTGCCACGACGCGGTGCCGTCGTCCATCGACAGGTCGAGCAGCTGCGTGAGCTGCTCGACGTGGCGGGGGTCACCGACCCGGACGAGCGCCTCGACCCGGCGGTCGAGGTTGCGGTGCATCATGTCCGCGCTGCCGAGGTAGACGACCGGCTCCCCGTCCTGGGCGAACCAGAAGATGCGGCTGTGCTCGAGGAAGCGCCCGAGGATGCTCCGCACCCGGATGTTGTCGCTGAGCCCCGGCACGCCCGGCCGGACGGCGCAGATGCCGCGGACCACGACGTCGACCGGGACCCCGGCGCGCGATGCCCGGTAGAGGGAGTCGATGAGGACCTCGTCGACGATGGAGTTCACCTTGAGGCGGACCCCGGCCGGCAGCCCGCGCTCCGCGTTGGCGATCTCCCGGTCGACGAGGTCGACGAGGCCCTGGCGCACCGTGCGGGGCGCGACGAGCAGGCGTCGGTAGGAGGCCCGTGGCGCGAAGCCGCTCAGCTGGTTGAACAGGACGGTGAGGTCGTCGGCGACCTGCGGGTCCTTGGTCAGCAGGCCGAGGTCCTCGTAGATCCGTGCGGTCTTCGGGTTGTAGTTGCCGGTGCCGACGTGGCAGTAGCGGGCGAGCCCACCCGGCTCGCGCCGCACGACGAGGCTGAGCTTCGCGTGCGTCTTGAGCCCGACGATGCCGTAGACGACGTGGACGCCGGCCTGCTCGAGCTTGCGGGCCCACGAGATGTTCGCCTGCTCGTCGAAGCGGGCCTTGATCTCGACGAGGGCGAGGACCTGCTTGCCCGCCTCGGCGGCGTCGATGAGCGCGTCGACGATCGGGGAGTCGCCGCTCGTCCGGTAGAGCGTCTGCTTGATCGCGAGCACGTGGGGGTCGGCCGCGGCCTGCTCGAGGAACGCCTGGACGCTCGTGCTGAAGGAGTCGTACGGGTGGTGCAGGAGCACGTCGCGACGGCTGACGGCGCCGAAGACGTCGCTCGCCTTCGCCGTCTCGACCTCCGCGAGGTCGCGGTGGGTCCGCGGCAGGAAGCGGGGGTACTGCAGCTCCGGCCGGTCGAGGTCGGCCATGACGGTGAGCCCACGCAGGTCGAGCGGCTCCGGCAGGTTGTACACCTCGTCCGGGGTGACGCCGAGCTCCCGGACGAGCAGCTCAACGTCCTCCTCGGCCATGTCGTCGGCGAGCTCGAGCCGCACCGGCGGGCCGAACCGGCGGCGCAGGAGCTCCTTCTCCAGCGCCTGGAGGAGGTTCTCCGCGTCGTCCTCCTCGACCTCGAGGTCCTCGTTGCGCGTGACCCGGAACGTCGAGTGCCGGACGACGTCCATGCCGGGGAACAGCATCCCGAGGTGCGCGGCGATGACGTCCTCCAGCGGCACGAAGGCGACGCTCACGTCGTCGTCGTTGCCGCCGGGGCGCGGGACGCGGAGGAAGCGCGGCAGGACCGGCGGCACCTTGACGCGCGCGAAGTGCTGCTTGCCCGTCGCCGGGTTCGACACGACGACGGCGAGGTTGAGCGACAGCCCCGAGATGTAGGGGAACGGGTGCGCGGGGTCGACGGCGAGCGGGGTGAGGACGGGGAAGACCTGCTCGCGGAACAGCTCGCCGAGCCGGTCGCACGCGTGGTCGTCGAGCTCGTCCCACCGGACGACGGTGATGCCGTGGACGGCCATCTCCGGCCCCACGACGTCGCGGTAGAGCCGGGCGTGGCGGGCCATGAGGGCCTCGGTGCGCGCGGAGATCTCGTGGAGGACCTCCCGTGGCTCCAGCCCCGACGCCGCCCGGACCGCGATGCCGGTCGCGATGCGTCGCTTCAGCCCGGCCACCCGGACCATGTAGAACTCGTCGAGGTTGCTCGCGAAGATCGCAAGGAAGCGAGCCCGCTCGAGCAGCGGGACGTCGGGGTCCTCGGCGAGCTCGAGCACCCGCTCGTTGAACGCCAGCCACGAGACCTCGCGGTCGGCGAAGCGGTCCTCGGGCAGCTCCTCGGTCTCCTCGCCGTGGTCGGCCTCGGCGACCGCCTCCCCGAGGTGCTCGACGATCTCCGCCTTCTCCGAGCGGGGCGACCGCGGCGCGCGCGCTCCGTCCCCACCGTCGCCCGCCGCGTCGGTCACGCCCTCCGGCGTCTCCGCGGCGCCGTCCGGCTCCGGCCGGGCGCCGGTGCGGGCCCGCGAGCGCGCCGGCCGGGTGGTGGTCGCGGTGCGGGCGGGTCGTCGCGTGGTGGCCATCGGCCGTGCTCCCTGGTGTGGCGGTCGGTCGAGAGGTCGGGTCAGGTGGTCGTGGGACCGTCGACGTCGCGACGGAACTGCACGTCGACGTCCCAGCGGGAGAAGCCGAGCGAGGTGTAGGTCCGCACCGCGGCGGTGTTGTCGGCGTCGACGTAGAGCATGGCCTGGTCGAGACCGCGCGCCCGGAGGTGGCACAGCCCCACGAGCGTGAGGAGCCGCCCGAGGCCCCGGCCCTGCGCCGCCGGGGAGACGCCGACGACGTACACCTCGCCGATGGGGCTGTGGTCGTGCCCGGCCTCCCCGTCGTGGCCCTCGTCGTGGCCGTCGTGACCGTCGTGGCCGCCGTGGACCTTCGTCCAGTGGAAGCCGAGCAGCTCCCCGTCGGAGCCGGGACGCGCGTCGAAGGCGAGAAAGAGCCCCGCGGGGTCGAACCAGCGTTCGGCGAGCCGCGCGTCGAGGTCGGCGCGGGTCCAGCGGCCCTGCTCGGGGTGCTCGGCGAACGCCGCACCGTTGACGGCGAGCACGGCCTCGGCGTCGTCGGGGCGGAACGTCCGCACGTGGAGGTCGTCCGGCACGACCGGCCGCGGGAGGGCCGCGTGGAGCGAGCGGCGCATCTGCCACAGCTCGCGGGCGCGGGTGAAGCCCATGGCCGCGGCGAGGGCGGCGGCGTCCGGCGCCTCGCCGTGCGCCCACAGCCGGAGGCGACCGTCGGCCAGCTCCTCGCTGAGGGCGACGAGGGTCTCGACGAGGCGGCGGCCGTGTCCGGCGCGGCGGTGCCGCGGATCGACGACGAGCTCCGCGGACGCCCCCTCGACGGGGTCGGTCGGGTCCAGGTGCGCGTAGCCGACGAGCCCGCCGTCCTCGTGCGCCAGCAGGTGGACCCCGGGCTCCTCGCCACCGCGGCGCAGGTGGAGCAGCACGTGCTCGCTCAGCGGCGCGACACCGTCGGCGTCCGTCGCGCGCCGCACGAGGGACGTCACGGCCTCGACGTCGGAGGGGTCGAGGTGCGCGCGCCGCGCGAGGGCCTCGCGCGCCGTCACGGCCGGGGGCGCGTCCGTGTCGTCCTCGACGACGACCACGGCACCGGCGGCACCGGCGGCACCGGCACCACCAGCCCCGCCCGTGTCCGACACCATGCGCGGGAGCCTACGCCGCACCCGGGCGCACGGCCCCGTCCCGGCACTCGCCTAGTCTGACGCTGCGCGCCCCGACGACCACGACGAGTCAGGACACACCGGGTGGTCTGGCGCCGGGGGTGGCGCTTAACCGATCGTTCACCCGGTGCTCACCGAGACGAAGGCTGTCCCGGTAGCAATAGGTGTGGCCGACGACGACTGCCTCCGGTCGTCCCGTCCACGGCACGTCCCGACCCCGACCCTTGGAGAGACATGTCCCAGGCAACCCGCCGCGGCGCAGTCGCCGCCGTGGCCGCTGCGGCGCTCGTCGCCGCCGGCACCGCAACCGCCGGCAGCGCCGTCGCCGCCCCTCCCGCCGACAAGGGCAAGCCGGCCCCCAAGCCCGCGTTCACCCTGACGATCGCGCACAACAACGACGGCGAGTCCGCCCTCACGCCCACCGAGATCGACGGGGGCGAGTACGGCGGTGTCGCCCGGTTCGCCTCCGTCGTCGAGCGGATCGAGCGCCAGGCCACCACCGGGCGCCCGGCTCCCGGCCAGTCGGGCAAGCGCGGCTTCCTTCTCCTCAACTCCGGTGACAACTACCTGGCCGGCGCCGAGTTCAACGCCTCCCGCCAGGAGGGCGCCCCCTTCTACGACGCCGTCGCCGTCGACTACCTGGACTACGACGCGCTCGCGATCGGCAACCACGAGTTCGACTTCGGCCCGCAGACGCTCGCGCGCTTCATCTCCTCGGTGCCCGACACGACGTTCGTCTCGGCGAACCTCGACGTCTCGGGCGAGCCGTCCCTCGCCGCCCTGGCGGCGGACGGGTCGATCGCGGCCAGCACCGTGGTGAAGGAGCGCGGCGAGCGGATCGGCGTCATCGGGCTCACCACGCCGCTGCTCCCGACGATCTCCTCCCCCGGCGCCGTCGTCGCCGACCCCGACCTCGTCGACATCACGCAGGCGCAGATCGACCTGCTCACCGAGCAGGGCGTCGACATCATCGTCCTGCAGTCGCACCTGCAGGACATCCAGGAGGAGCTCGCGCTCGTCACGGAGCTCAGCGGCATCGACGTCGTCATCGGCGGCGGCGGCGCCGAGCTGCTCGCCGACGAGGACGACCTCCTCGTGCCGGGTGACACGCGGCTCGACGACTACCCGCTCTACTCCACCGACGCGGACGGCGACGAGGTGCCCGTCGTCACGACGCTCGGCTCGTGGCGCTACGTCGGGGCCCTCACCGTCAACTTCGACGGCGACGGCGAGGTGACCTCCGTCGACGAGGACGCCAGCGGCGTCCGGCGGGTGTCGTCGGTCGGTCCCGACGCCGTCGAGCCCGACCCGTTCCTCGTGGAGAACGTGGAGGAGCCGGTCCAGGAGTACCTCGACGCCCTCGAGGCGAACGTCATCGCCCAGACCGAGGTCGTCCTCGACCTCCAGACGGTCGACGTGCGCACCGGCGAGTCGAACGGCGGCAACCTCATGGCCGACATGCAGCTCGCCATCGCGACACAGCAGGCCGCCGCGTTCGGCACGCCCGTCCCGGACCTCGCCTTCCACAACGGTGGCGGTATCCGCGGGAACATCGACCAGCCGGTGGGGCCGATCACCGAGGCGGACACGTTCCGCATCGCGGCCTTCTCCAACTTCGTGTCGGTGGCACCCGCCTACACGGCCCAGCAGCTCGAGCAGCTCCTCGAGCGGGGTGCGAGCGCCTACCCGGCGGCGAGCGGGGCGTTCGTGCAGATCGCCGGCGCCAGCTACACGATCGACGCCTCGCGCCCGGCGGGTGACCGCATCCAGGACCTCGTCCTGGACGACGGCACCGTGGTCATCCAGGACCACGTCGTGCTCGAGCCGACCCGCACCTTCGCCGTCGCGTCGAACGACTTCTCGCTCGACGGCGGCGACGGCTACCCCGACGTGGACTTCGTCCGGCTCGGCGTGCAGTACCAGCAGGGCCTCGTCACGTACCTCAGCGAGGACCTCGGCGGCGTCGTGACCGCCGCGCAGTACCCGCGCGGTGGCGAGGGCCGGATCACGATCCTCCCCTGACACGCGACGCACGAGGGGCCCCGACCGCACGCGGTCGGGGCCCCTCCCGCGTCCGGGGTCGGGGTCGGGGTCGCGTCAGCCCGCGTCCTCCTCGGCCGCGGCGCGGCCGACGACGAGGCGGTACCCGACGTTGCGGACCGTCCCGATGAGGTGCTCGTGCTCGGCGCCGAGCTTGGCCCGCAGCCGCCGGACGTGGACGTCGACCGTCCGCGTGCCGCCGAAGTAGTCGTAGCCCCACACCTCCTGCAGCAGCTGGGCGCGGGTGAAGACACGGCCCGGGTGCGCGGCGAGGAACTTGAGGAGCTCGAACTCCTTGTACGTGAGGTCGAGCACCGTGCGCCGGACCCGCGCCGTGTACGTGCTCTCGTCGATGACGACGTCCCCGGCGACGATCTCGCCGGGGACGTCGGTCCCGCCGTCCACCGCCGCCGTCGCCGTCACCGCGAGCCGGATCCGGGCGTCGACCTCCGCGGGGCCGGCGTCGCGCAGCACGACGTCGGTGACCCCCCAGTCCCCGGACACCGCGGCGAGACCGCCCTCGGACATGACGGCGAGAACCGGCACCTCCGGTGTGGTCGTGCGCAGCAGGCGGCAGAGGGCGCGCGCGGCGACGAGGTCGCGCAGGCAGTCGACGAGGACGACGTCGGCGTCACCGAGGTCGACGAGGGCGCCGGGCACACCCGGGAGCACCTCGACGCGGTGCGGCAGGAGGGCGAGGGCCGGCAGGGCCTGCGTGGACGGACTCATGGCATCGCCGAGCAGGACGAGTCGCGCCACGCGTGGTCCTCCTCGGAGCCGGGACGGTGAGGCCACGAAGGATAGGCCGTGGGCCGCCGCCCCTCGGCGACGCGTCCGGCGACGCGTCCGGGACGCGTCCGGTCGGGGCGCGGTGCCGACGGAGGGCTCTGGCACGATGCCGGGGTGCTCGCCCGGCTGCTCGTCCTGACCGGCGCGCTCGGGACGGCGGGTGCGCTGTCCCTCGTCCCGCTCTTCGCCCGCGGCGTCTGGGGGGCCTGGTGGGCCCCAGTCGCCTTCGTCGCGGTGGTCGCCGCCGTCGGCTACGGCTGGACCCGGCTCCTGCAGGTGCCCGTCGGCTGGGGTGTCGGCTGGATCGTCACCGGCACCGGTGCCGTCGGCGCGCTCGTGGTGTCGCTGGGCGGGCAGGAGGCCCTCGCGTGGGTCCCCGCGACGTTCGCCGTCGGTGTCGTCGTGGCGTTCGTCCACCAGATGGGGCGCCGCGACGGCCGCCCCCGGCTCGTGGAGTCGGTGTCCGCGAGCGTCACCGGCCAGGCGGTCGTCCTGCTCGGGACGGGCTGGCTCGTGGCCGACGCGGGGACCGGGTCGCTCGCACCGGCGCTCGTCGGGGCGACGGGCTGCGCGAGCGCGGCGCTCGTCATGACGCTGCCGTGGCCGCGTCCGCTGACCCTGCCGCTCGCCACCCTCGCCGCGGGCCTGGTGGCCGGCGCGGTCGGGGCGTGGGTCGTCGACGGCGTCGGCGTCGTCCAGGCCCTCGTCATCGGCGCGGTGGCCGGCGCCACCACCGCCGGTCTCCACGTGCTGCTGTACCGCCAGCCCACGACGTCGCACCGGCGGGCGGCGGTGTCCGCGGGTGCGGCGTGCGTCATGGCGGCGGGCCTCGCGGTGCACGTGGGAGCCCGGCTCACCGTCGGCTGACACCGTCCGGTCCCGGGCAGGCGGGTCGGGGAACACACGCGGCCCCCGCCGCCTTCCTGCTGTCGTGGACCCCCTCCTCGTGCGCGCCGTCGTGCTTGCGGCGGTCGCGGTCGTGGTCGTCGTCGTGGGGCTCGCGTGGCAGGCCCACCACGACCGGCTGCTGCGTCGGCGACCGAGCCCCGTGCCCGCGGACGCCCCCGTCGTCACCCTCCCCGCCGAGTCGCTCGACACGCCGCCGGGCCAGCGGGCGACCGTCGTCGTGGTCGGGACGCGCGGCTGCTCGGACTGCGCCCGCACTCTCGCGCTGCTGCGGGCGGACCTCGCCGACCGACCGGGGGTCTCGGTCGCACACGTCCTCGCCGAGCGGGTCCCCGAGCTCGTGAGCGCGCTCGACGTCCGCGCGGCCCCGACGGTGCTCCTCGCCGGCGCCGACCGGCGGGTCGTCGCGCAGCACCCCGGGGCCGTCGCCCCCGACGTCGTGCGCGCCGCGCTCGACGGCCTCGGCAGCGCGCCCGCCGCCGGCGCGACCGGCAGCACGCGGGCTCCCGCGTGAGCGCCGCCGTGGCCGGGACGGCGCTGCCGCCGCGGCCACCGGGAGCGGTCGACCCGCGGGGACCGCGTTTCGCCGCGGCCATGACGTCGCTCGTGCTCGCCGCGACGGTGCTCACCGGGTCGGTCGTCCTGCTGGGCGTCCAGGCGCTGCTGTTCGCCGTCACCGTCGTGCTCGGCGTGGGGCGCGGCCCGTGGGCGTGGCTCTTCCGCGGTCTCGTGCGCCCGCGGCTCGCCCCGCCCACGTGGTGGGAGGACCCCGCCGCGCCGCGCTTCGCGCAGCTCGTCGGTCTGGTCGTGGTCGGCGCCGGGCTGCTCCTCGCCGCCGCGGGCGTGCCGTGGGCGGTCGTGGGGGCGGCGGCGGCCGCACTCGTCGCGGCGGGCCTCAACGCGGTCTTCGGGATCTGCCTGGGCTGCGCCCTGTACCGGGCGCTGCCACGGCGACGGCTCTGAGAGCGCTGACGGGTGTCAGTAGACGAGCGCCCGCGCCCCGGGGGCCATGACCTCCTGCACGAGGACGGCGGCCCCGGCGACGCGGGCCCCCTCGACGAGGTCGGCCTCCGCCAGGCCGCGCCGCGCCGCGCACTGCGTGCACACCGTCACGGTGCCCTCCGCGGCCACCACGGCGAGGAGCTCGAGCGGGTCAGCGGCGTGCTCGAGGCTGAACCCCTCGGCGTCGCGCACCGCGAGCCGCGTCGCCTCGCCCGTGAGCCACAGCGACACCGGGACGCCGGACGCGACCGCCGTGGCCGCGACCGTCAGCGCCTGGCTGCAGCGCTCGGGGGCCTCCGCGCCCGCCGTGACCTTCACCACGAGCGAGGCACCAGGGAGCGGTCCGGGCAGGTCCGTCATGGCCGCGAGGCTACGATGGCCGCATGCTCGAGGCCGTCTTCACCGGACTCCTGGTCCTGTCCTCCCTCGCGATCGGCTGGGTCGGCGTCCTGGTCCTCTACAAGCTCTTCGCCGGCCAGCGCTGAGCGGCCCGTGAGCCCCGCGCGCCCGATCGAGATCCCCGCCGACCTCGCCCGTCCCCTCGTCGCGATCGGCTGGCTCGTCGGCACCTGGCAGGGCGCCGGTGAGGTGACGTACCCGTCGATGGACGAGGCCGTGCCGTTCGGTCAGGAGCTCGTCGTGAGCCACGACGGCCGGCCGTTCCTCCGCTGGGACTCCCGTACGTGGCGCCTCGACGACGAGGGCCGCCTCGGCGCGCCGCTCGCCACCGAGACCGGGTTCTGGCGCGTCCCCGGCGGCGAGGCCGGGCTCGAGGGGACCGAGGTCGAGCTCCTCCTCGCCCACCCGATGGGCTACGTCGAGCAGTACCTGGGGCGCGCGCACGCCGGCAAGATCGAGCTCACCACGGAGCTCGTGGCCCGCTCCGCCGACGCGAAGGAGTACTCGGCGGCCCAGCGCCTCTACGGGTTCGTCCAGGGCGACCTGCTGTGGGCGATGGACATGGCGGCGGTCGGCCACGCGATGACCTCCCACGCCTCGGCGCGGCTGAAGAAGGTCGCGTGAGCGGCGTGCCCTCGACGGCCGACGGCGCTGTCCTCGTCGGCGAGGGTCTCGACGCCGGGGTCCCGGCGCACTACGGCGACCCCGTCCGCGAGCAGCGCCTCCTCGAGGAGGGGCTCGCGCACGTCGACCTGTCCACCCGGGGGGTCGTGACGGTGTCGGGGCCGGACCGGCTCACGTGGCTGCACAGCCTCAGCACGCAGGAGCTCGCCACCCTGCCGCCGCGCACGTCGGTCGAGGCGCTGCTGCTGAGCCCGCACGGTCACGTCGAGCACGAGCTCCACGTCGTCGACGACGGCGCGACCACGTGGCTCGTCGTGGAGCCCGGCACCGCGCCCGCGCTCGTCGCCTTCCTCGAGAGCATGCGCTTCATGCTCCGTGTCGAGGTCGCGGACGTCACCGCGGACTGGGCCGTCGTCGGGGAGCCGCTGGCCCGCGAGTCGGTCGACGGCGAGCCCGTCGCCTGGGTCGACCCCTGGCCCCGCACGGGCCCGGTGAGCGCGGGGTACGGCGCCGCCGACGACGCCCACCCCGGTCGCGACCGGCGCTGGCGGGAGCGGCTCGTACCGCGCGACGACCTCGAGGCCGCGCTGGCCGAGCGCCCGCGCGCCGGCGTGTGGGCGGCGGAGGCCCTGCGGGTGGCGGCCGGGCGGCCGCGCCACCTGCGCGAGACCGATCACCGCACCATCCCGCACGAGCTCGACTGGCTCCGCACCGCGGTCCACCTCCAGAAGGGCTGCTACCGCGGCCAGGAGACCGTCGCGCGCGTCCACAACCTCGGCCGCCCGCCGCGCCGGGTCGTGCTGCTCCACCTCGACGGGTCCGGGCACGTGCTCCCCGAGGCGGGCACGGACCTCCGCCTCGGCGAGAAGGTCGTCGGGCGGCTCACGACGGTCGCGCGGCACCACGAGCTCGGCCCTGTCGCGCTCGGGGTGGTCAAGCGCAACACCCCGACCGACGCCGTGCTGGTGGCCGACGGGATCGCCGCCTCCCAGGACGTCCTGGTGCGGCCCTGACGGGCTGATCGCACGGCACCGGTGACCACGCCGGGTCCCCTAGTGTCCCGGGCGTGAGCCGCTTCCTCCGCGCACCGTCGCGCACCATGATCACCGTCGCCCCCACGGGAGCGGAGTCGAGCAGGGCCGACGTGCCGGACCTGCCCACGACGCCGGAGGAGATCGCGGCGACCGCCGCGGCGTGCGAACGGGCCGGCGCGGCGATGGTCCACATCCACGTCCGCGACGAGCAGCACCGACCGACCCTCGACCTCCCCCGGGTCCGCGACACGCTCGCGGCGGTCCGCGAGGCGTGCGGCCTCGTCGTCCAGCTGTCGACCGGCGGCAGCGTCCACGACCCGCTCGACGCCCGGCTCGCCGTGCTCGAGGCCGCCCCCGACTCCTGCTCCCTCACCCTCGGCACCGTGAACTTCGGCGACGACGTCTTCATGAACCCGTGGGGCTTCGTCGTCGACCTCTACCGGGAGACCCGCGCCCGCGGGATCGTCCCCGAGTTCGAGGTCTTCGACCTCGGCCAGCTCACCACCCTGCGCCGGCTCCTGGACCGGGAGGGGCTGCCGGCCGGCGGACGCGTCCACGTCGACCTCGTGACCGGTGTGCCCGGCGGCATGCCGGGGACCGCCGACACCGTCGTGGCGTGCGTCGCCGCCCTGCCCACGGAGGTCACGTCGTGGTCGGCGACGGGCATCGGCCGGTCGCACCTCACGGTCCTCGCCGCGACGCTCGCGGCGGGTGGGCACGTGCGCGTCGGCATGGAGGACGTGCTCGTGTGGGCGCGGGGACCGGAGGGGCCGGTCCCCGTGCGCTCGAACACCGACCTCGTCGAGCGCGCGGCCCGTGTCGCCACGGAGCTGCAGCGCCCCCCGATGGACCCCGCTGACGCGGCCGACCTGCTCGGTCTCGAGGCCGCCCGGGCCGCGGTCGCCTGACACCGAGCGGGTCGCCAACCGGTGGCCGTGGGTGACCGTGCGGACGCGAACCGTGCCGGAGCCGTATCCAGGGCCGGGGTCGAGGGCCTACCCTTCCCGGCATGTCGTCCCCGATCGAGCCCCAGGCCGGCGGTCGCCGTCGCCTCGACCACGTGCTGGGCGAGGGCTTCCTCGACGACCTGCCGCAGCTGCCGGTCGAGGAGCTGAGGGCCCGCCGGGCCGAGGCCGAGCAGGAGGAGACCGACCTCAGCTACGCCCGGCGCCTGCTCCACGGCCGCCTCGACCTGCTCCGTGCGGAGCAGGAGCAGCGACGGGGGGACGGGGGCGCCAGCGGGACCCGGACGACCGAGGAGCTCGTCGCGACGCTCGCGCGCACGCTCGCCGACCCGCCGGGACCCAGCCACGGCCTGGGGCGGCACAACCTCGCGGAGCCCAGCCGCGTCGGTGAGCACCGCCGCGCCGCCGAGGCCGCCGTCGCCGACCCGTCGATCAGCGACCCCGGCGGTCTCGACGACGACGCGCTCGCCGCCGCGGTCGCGCGGCTGGAGGCGCTGGCCGACGCGGTCGGCACCCAGCGGACCGCCGTCCAGCAGGCCGCCGACGCCCTCGTGCAGGAGATCGGGCGCCGCTACCGCGAGGGGCTCCTCACCGTCGACGACGTGCTCGAGACCCCGACCTCCGGCTGACCGGAGGTCGCCGGCCCCCGGACGGCTCGACCGCACCTCCCACCGCGCCCTCGCGTCCGGAAACCGGACCGCCGGGCCCCACCAGCCCTCGACGACGCGCCACACCGTCCGGAAACCGGACCGCGGGGCCGCACAAGCCTCCGCCACCGCGCCACACCGTCCGGAAACCGGACCGCCGGGCGCCCTCGCTCGTGACGCGCGTCACGAGCGCTTGCATCTGCTAGCACTTTGCTAGCACCTTGGGGCCATGGCACGGACGGGAGCGCGCGCGGCGGAGGGCGAGGAGCCCGCGCGCAGCACGACGTCGTCCGTCGCCGGGTCCGTCTCGGACGCCGTCTCCGACGCCGTCTCCGAGGCCGTCACGGCCGTCGGGGGCGCGGTGGGCGGCGCCCGCACCAGGGTCGGCGACCTCGGGACCTTCCTCAAGGACCAGCGCACGCAGGCACGCATGTCGCTGCGGCAGCTCGCCGAGGCGGCAGGGGTCAGCAACCCCTACCTCAGCCAGGTCGAGCGCGGGCTGCGCCGGCCGAGCGCCGAGGTGCTCCAGCAGATCGCCAAGGGTCTGCGGATCTCCGCGGAGGCGCTCTACGTGCGCGCCGGGCTGCTCGACCAGGTCGACGCCCCCGGCGTACCGACAGCCGTCGCGGCGGACCCGTACCTCACCGAGCGGCAGAAACGTGCGCTGCTCGACCTCTACGCCTCGCTCGTCGCCGCCCGGGTCCCCACCGGGCCCGACGACCTCGGGCCCACCGACCAGCCGGAGCAGACCGGCGACACCACGAGCCCCACCACGACCACCGGTCCCACCACGAACCGTCCCAGGAGGACACGATGAGCACGACCACCTCCCGTACCCAGGCCGACGAGACCCGCAAGGTCGTCGTCGACGCCGCCACCACCGGCGCCTACGTCGCCATCGGCGCGACCGACCTCGTCGTCGCGCGGCTCCGCGAGGTCGCGACCGACGCCGAGAAGCGTCGCGACCAGGTCCGCGGCCTCGACACCAAGGAGCTGACGGAGCGCGTCACCAAGGCGTTCCAGCAGCTGCCGACGCAGGCCGTCAGCACCGCCCTCGACCTCGCCGGTCGCGCGGAGAAGCAGGTCGACGACCTCGCCGCGCGCGGCAAGGACGTGGCCGGGCGCATCCGCGGCCAGAAGGCCTCCGAGGAGCTCGTGCGCCGTTCCCGGATCGCCGTGAGCCGCACCAAGGCCGCCGTGACGACCGTCCGCGGCGCCGCCACCTCCACCGCGGCCGCCGGCGTCGCCACCGTCGCCGCGGAGGTCGCGGAGACCGCCACCGAGGCCGCCGACAGCGCCACGGGCACGACGGGCCGCGCGCGTCGCACCGCCCGCACCGGCACCCCCGCCTCGGCGCGGAAGACGACCACGCGCTCGACCTCGGCGACGACGACCGCGGCGAAGAAGTCCACCGCCAAGAGCGCGAGCGCGAAGAAGACCACGGCGAAGAGGACCACCGCGCGGAAGACCACCGCCGCGGGCTCCCCGACGGCCGCCGCCGCGCAGGCGCGCAAGGCCGCCGCGGCGAAGGTCGACACCGCCCAGGCGACCGTCAAGGCCGCCACCACGAGCACCACCCGCGCGGCCGAGGCCGCCGGTGACGCGGTCGCCGCGGGCGCCGACAAGGTCGGCAGCTGACCGACCGGGCACCTGCCCTGATCGTGGGCCCCGCGCACCGTCCGGTGCGCGGGGCCCTCGCACGCCCGGGGGCACCCCGTCGGTCGCCCTCCCATACGCTGGTCCGGTGAGCTTCCTCGGTCCGGCCCAGGGCGTCGTGCTGCTCGTCCTGACCCTCGCGGCCTTCGCCGTGTGCGTGTTCGCCCTCGTCGACGCGCTCCGGCGCCCCGCCCAGGCCTTCGAGTACGCGGGCAAGCGCACCAAGCAGTTCTGGGGGATCCTCCTCGGCGTCGCGAGCGCGCTGTCGTTCGTCTCGATCGGGGGCGGCGGCTTCCTCTTCCTCGTCGTCCTCGCCGTCGTCGCCGCGGGCGTCTACCTCGCCGACGTCCGCCCGGCCGTCCGCTCCTACGGGGGCGGGGGCGCCGGCGGACGCGGCCCGTACGGCGGCTGGTGACGGGAGCGGCCTCGCCGTGCGCGCCGTCGTCCAGCGCGTCCTGACCGCCGCCGTCGACGTCGTCGACCCCGACGGCACCCGCTCCCTCGTGGGGGAGCTCCGCTCGCCGGGGCTCCTCGTGCTCGTCGGTGTCGCGCCCGACGACGGGCCGGAGCAGGTGCGGTGGCTCGCCGACAAGCTCGTCGGCCTGCGCATCATGCGCGAGGAGCGTTCCGTGCTCGACGCCGTCCCCGAGGGCGCGGGCGTGCTGCTCGTCAGCCAGTTCACGCTGTACGGCGACGTCCGGCGCGGCCGCCGCCCGACGTGGGCCGCCGCGGCGCCGCCGCAGGTCGCGGAGCCGCTCGTCGACGCCCTCGCCGCCGCCGTCCGGGAGCGCGGCGTGCCGGTCGCGACCGGCCGCTTCCGCGCCGACATGCGGGTCCGGTCCGAGAACGACGGCCCCGTCACCCTCGTCGTCGACACCCCCTGACGCCCCCTCGACCGTGTCGCGTCCCCCAAAGAGGGGACACGAGGATCCGCCTTGTGACACTCCCGCGTGAGGGGCGGGGGCCGTATCTTGTGACTACCAGCCGGCAGGCAGGGGCAAGGGGAAGCGAGGGCGGTACCGGCGACGACGGTCGCGGGTGCCGCCCTCACCCGTGTCGCGGGTCGTCGGTGACGACCGGCGAGCACTCCGTGACGGCGCGCCACCCGACCGGCTCCCTGCCGGGCCCCAGGAGCGCGGACCGCCGGCGACGGTGGCACCCTGGGCGCACCGGCGCGCCCGTGACCTGCAGCGACGCCCCGACCAGCGACAGGAGCACCGACGATGCCGCGCGCCGTCGACGACCCCGGCCCCGTGACCGTGGCCGCCGTCGACGACCACGTCCCGGTGCGCCGCGGCCTCGCGGCGATGCTCGACGACACCGCCTCCGTCCGGGTCGCGGGCACGGCGGACTCCGTCCCCGCGCTCCTCGCCGTGACGGGCGGTCTCGCCGGGGTCGACGTCGTCCTCCTCGACCTCCACCTCGCCGACGGCTCGCGCCCCGCGGACAACGTCGCCGCGCTCGCACGGGCCGGTACCGCGGTCCTCGTGTACTCGAGCCTCACCGACCCCGCGCTCCTGCGGGAGGCGCTCGTGGCGGGGGCACTCGGCGTGGTGGACAAGGGCCAGGACACCGACGTCCTCGTCTCCGCGGTGCTCGACATCGCCTCGGGCCAGCCGCTGCTGACGACGGAGTGGGCGGCGGTCCTCGACGCCGCCCCGCGCGTGGAGCGGCCCGCCCTCAGCGAGCGCGAGGCCGAGGCGCTGCGCCTGTACGCGAGCGGCCTGCCGATGAAGTCGGCCGCGCGACGCATGGAGATCACCCTCGGCTCGTTCCGGGAGTACCTGCTGCGGGTGCGACGCAAGTACGCCGAGGTCGACCGCCCGGCGTCGACGAAGCTCGACCTCTACCACCGTGCCGTCGAGGACGGCTACGTCGACACCCCTGCCCGGTCCTCGGGCCCGGTCCCCGCACCGGAGCCGGGGGCCGAGGACGGTCGGTGGCCGCGTGGCCGCCGCTGACCCCGGCGACGCGCGCGGTCCCGGCAGCCGCGCCGTCGCCGACATGACCTCGCGCCTGGTCGGCGTCCTCGTGCTGCTCACCGTGCCCGCGTGGGGGCACGGCGCGCTCGACCAACGCGACCTGCTCGCACCCTGGTGGAACGTGCTGGCGCTCGCCACCGTCGTCGCGCCCGCGGCGTGGCTCGCGATCCAGTCGGCGCGCCGCCGCGGGGACGTCCGTCCCCCGGCCGTCGTCCTCGCCGCGGGCGTGGCCCTGTGCCTCCTGCTGTGGCCGTACGGCGTCGTCGACGTCGACGGGGCCGCCCAGGGACTGCCGTGGCTGTGGCTCGTGCTGCCGCTCACCCTGTCCGTGCTGGGGACGCTCGGCTCGGTGCCGGTCAGCCTCGGCTACGGCCTCGCGGTCGGGGTGGAGTACGCGCTGGTCCGCGTCGAGCCGTACGGCGGCTCCGGGCCCCTCAGCATCGTCCTGCTCGAGGTCGCCCTCATCACCGCCCTCGCGGCCGGGCCCGCTCTGCTCGTCGTCGCCGCCGGTCGGGCGGCGACCCGCCTCGACGTCATCGCCGCGGAGGCCGCGGCGGCCAGCGCCGCCGCCGCCCGCGCCAACGCCGCTCTGCAGACCCGGCGGGAGCTCGACGCCACCCTCCACGACACCGTGCTCGCGGCCCTCCACTCCGCCGTGCGCGACCCGGCGGCGCCAGAGCTGCCCCGCCTCGCCGACCGGGCGCTGCGGACCTTCGGCGAGGCTCCCGAGCGCACGTCGCAAGGGGCGGTCGACCCGCACGCGCTCGCGCAGCACCTCCACGACGGCCTCGCGGTCGTCGCGCCCGACGCCGACCTCGACGTCCGGGGCGGGACCGCGGTCCCCGCGGAGGTGGCCCGCGCCCTCGTCGAGGCGGCGCTCGAGGCCGCCCGCAACGCCCGGCGCCACGGTGGCGGCGCCGGGGCGACGCCGGACATCGCCGTCCACGTCGACGCGACGACCGACGGCTCCGGCGTCGCGGTGGTGGTGCGGGACGACGGCGTGGGCTTCGACCCGCGGCTCGTGCCCCCGCACCGCATGGGCCTGGCCGTGTCCGTCCACGCGCGCATGGAGCGGGTCGGCGGCCGCGCCGAGGTGGTGACGGCCACGGGCTCGGGCACCACGGTCCGCCTGTCGTGGCGCCCGGCCGCTCCCTCCCCCGACGGGGGCCCGCCCGCAGGGCCGCTTGCCGAGGACGCGACGGAGACCGACGACGGCGTGCCGACCACCGGGACGACCGAGCCGTGATCGGCCAGCTGTCGGGCCGGGTGGTCGCCCTCGCCACGTGCGGGATCGTCGTGGTCGTGGCGGCCCTCGCCGCGCTGAGCCTCGGCGAGGTCCGCAACGCGCCCGTGTACCTCCTCGCGCTCCTGCTCGGCGGCGCCTCGGTGGTCACGGTCCTGCTGCCGTGGTCGGCGCAGCGGTCCCGCGCCGTCGCCGTCGCCGTCGCCGTCGCGGTCGTGGCGGTGGGCCTGCTCGTGGTGGCAGTCCTGCCGGACGGCCGACCCGGCTACGCCCTGTGGTACCCGGCGTTCGTGTGGCTGCCGCTCGCCGGCCTCGCCCTGCGGGGCTTCCCCGTGCTCGCGGTCACCGGTGCGGTGCTGAGCGGGACCACGACCGTGCTGTGGGCCTGGCAGGAGCCGGAGGCCGCGGCGGTGCAGGACGGGCTGTACCGGGTCGTGTCGCCGACCGCCGCTGTCGTCGTCGCGGTGGGCATCGCCCACCTCCTGCGCCAGTACGGGCGCGAGGTGCAGCGCGTCCACGCCGAGCAGCTCGAGGCGGCACGGCTCAGCGCGGGCGCCCACGCGGCGGAGCAGGAGCGGCGCCAGCAGCTGTCCCAGGTCGAGCTCATCGCGGTGCCGGTCCTGCGGCGGCTGCGCGACGGCGCCCCGGTCGACACCCGGCTGGCGACCGAGTGCCGGCTGCTGGAGGCGGCGGTCCGCGACGGCATCCGCGGTCGCCACCTCGTCGACCCCGTGGTGCGGGACAGCACGTGGGCCGCCCGCAGCCGCGGGGTCGACGTCACGCTGCTCGACGACTCCGGCACCGAGCCCGGCGCCGAGCCGCCCCCGGTCGCCGACGTCGTCCGCCGCTGCCTCGTCATGCTCCTCGAGCAGCTGGAGGGCGGCAGCGTGACGGCCCGCCTCGCCGGCCGCGGGACCGGCACGGTCGTCGTGGTGGGCCCGAGCGTCGCCGAGCTCGCGGGCGTGTGCCGCCGCGAGGCCGACCGCGTCGAGGGTCCCGTCCGTCTCGTCGTCGACCCCGTGGAGCCGGGGGGCAACGAGCTCGTGCTCACCGTGGAGGAGCGCCCGGACCGCTGAGCGGTGACACCGCCGCCCACGGCACCTCGACGACCCCCTCGCGCCACCCTGCAGGGTCGTGCCGGACCGGCCAGCCCACCTCCACCACCCGCGCGACGGACGCCCGCATGCGCTGTCGCGCCCCGAGGGACCCGACGGGAGCCTCGCGCTCCCACGCCTCGTCCAGCGCCGCGAGGAGGCCGTGGACGCGCTCGCCGGGCACGTTGCGGTGGATGAGGGCCTTCGGCAGCCGCGCCGCCACCGCACCCGGGCGGTCCAGGCCCGCGAGCCGCCACGCGAGGACCAGCGAGCGCGGACCGGTGCCGTCGAGCACGACCCACGAGGCGAGCCGCCCCGGTTCGTCGCACGTCCCCTCGACGACGACGCCGCCGGGCGCGAGCCGGGAGCGCAGCAGCGCCCACGCCGCCGCCACCTCGTGCTCCTCGTACTGCCGCAGCACGTTGAACGCGCGCACGAGGACCGGACGCCGGTCCCCGAGCGGCCCCAGCTCGAAGCCCCCGATGTCGAAGCGCGGCCCCGGGAGGTCCGGGTCGACGAGCGCCCGCGCGGCGGCCACCCGCTCCGGGTCGATCTCGAGGCCGTGGACGTCGACGTCGGGCCGCACGACCGCGAGCCGCTGCGCGAGCTCGACGACCGTCACGGGGTGCCGGCCGTACCCGAGGTCGACGACCAGCGGGTCGAGGGCGTCGCGCAGCGACGCGCCGTGACGGCGCACGAGCCACCGGTCGACGCGCCGCAGGCGGTTGGGGGCGGTCGTGCCCCGCGTCACCCGTCCCGCCGGCGCCCCGGCGGGACGGCCCCGCGGGCGCGGCCGCCGGTCCGGGCGGGGGGACGGCGCGGCCACCCCCCGAGCGTAGGAGCCGGGACCCCGCGCGCCGAGGCGTCCGGGCGGGCGTACGGTCGGCCCGTGGCGCACCACTCCCCCGACGTGCGGCGGGTCCTCATGGTCTCGGTCCACACGTCCCCGCTCGAGCAGCCGGGTACGGGTGACGCGGGCGGCCTCAACGTCTACGTCGTCGAGCTGTCGCGGCGGCTCGCGGCCCGGGGCGTGGCCGTCGAGGTCGCGACCCGCCGCACGAGCTCGTCGCAGCCGGAGCTCGTCGAGCTCGAGCCCGGCGTCCACGTCCGGCACGTCGACGCCGGGCCGTACGACGGCCTCGCGAAGGAGGACCTGCCGGGGCAGCTGTGCGCGTTCTCCGCCGGCCTCATGCGGGTCGCCGCCCGCGTCCCCGCGGGTCACCACGACGTCGTGCACACCCACTACTGGCTGTCGGGCCAGGTCGGCTGGCTGTTCGCCGAGCGCTGGGGTGTCCCGCTCGTCCACACGATGCACACGATGGCGAAGGTGAAGAACGCCTCCCTCGCCGACGGGGACACCCCTGAGCCGTTCGGCCGGGTCATCGGCGAGCAGCAGGTCGTCGAGGCCGCGGACCGCCTCGTGGCGAACACGCAGGAGGAGGCCGACGACCTCGTCCGCCACTACGGAGCCGACCCGCGCCGCACGGGCGTGGTGGAGCCCGGGGTCGACCTCGACGTGTTCCGGCCCGGCTCCCGCGCCCGGGCCCGCGCCCGCCTCGGTCTGCCGCCCGACGCCGACGTGCTCCTCTTCGTCGGCCGGCTCCAGCCGCTGAAGGCACCGGACGTCCTCGTGGCGGCCGCCGCCCACCTGCGCCACCGCCGAGCGGGAACCGGACGCCCGCTCGTCGTCGCGGTCCTCGGCGGCCCGAGCGGGACCGGCCTCGCCCGGCCGACCGCGCTGCTCGAGCAGGCGCGGGCGCTCGGCGTCGACGACGTCCTCCGCACCTCCCCGCCCGTCCCGCGGCCCGCGCTCGCCGACTGGTACCGGGCGGCCGACCTCGTGACCGTGCCGTCGTACAGCGAGTCGTTCGGGCTCGTCGCGCTGGAGGCGCAGGCGTGCGGGACACCGGTCGTGGCCGCCGCCGTGGGCGGGCTGCGCCGGGCCGTCGTCGACGGGACCACCGGTGTGCTCGTCGACGGCCACGACCCGGTGATCTGGGCGGACGCCCTGGAGGCCTTGCTGGCCGACGAGACCCGGCGGGCCCGGCTCGGCGCCGCGGCCGCGCGTCACGCCGCCGGCTTCGGCTGGGACGTCACCGCCGAGCGGGTCCTCGCCGAGTACCGCCGCGCCGTCGCCGACTTCCGCCGGTACCCGACGCCCGCGCCCGCCGCCGCCGTCACCGGCCTGCCCGCGGAGGGCGGGCGGCTCGAGGCCTCCGGGTGAGCGACGCCTGGTCGGCGGTGCTCGCGTGGTGCGAGGAGGCCGGCGTCGACCACGAGCCCGGCGCCCGCGAGGGCGAGGTCGTCGTCCGGCTGCCGGGTGAGCACCGCCTCACGACGACGGCGTCCGTGCTCGTCGGCGACCGCTCGCTCAGCCTGTCCGCCTTCGTCGTGCGGCACCCGGAGGAGAACACCGAGGCGGTGCTGCGGTGGCTCCTGCGCCGCAACGCCCGCCTCCGCGGGGTCGCCTTCGCCGTCGACGGCGACGGGGACGTCTTCCTCGTCGCGCGGCTGCCGCTCGTCGCCGTGGTGCCGGACGTCCTCGACGAGCTGTTCGGGACCGTGCTCGCGACCGCGGACGACGCCTTCGACGAGCTGCTGCGGCTCGGTTTCGCCGGCAGCATCCGCCGGGAGGCGCGATGGCGCGCCGAGCGGGGCCTCGACGCCCGCAACCTCGCCGCGTTCTCGCGGCTCCTCGACGACGACGGGGAGGACGACGGGGAGGACGACGGGGAGGACGACGGGGGCGACGACCGGGACGCGGACGGACGCGACGCGCCCTGACCCGCCTGCCAGGATGGCGCGCATGAGCGACACCTTCACCCTCGTCCTGCTCCGCCACGGCGAGAGCGAGTGGAACGCGAAGAACCTCTTCACCGGCTGGGTCGACGTGCCCCTGTCGGAGAAGGGACGGCAGGAGGCCGTCCGCGGCGGCGAGCTGCTGAGCGAGGCCGGGGTCCTCCCGGACGTCTGCCACACGTCCGTCCTGCGCCGCGCGATCATGACGGCGAACCTCGCCCTCGACGCGTGCGAGCGGCACTGGGTGCCCGTGAAGCGGTCGTGGCGTCTCAACGAGCGGCACTACGGCGCGCTGCAGGGCAAGGACAAGAAGCAGACGCTCGAGCAGTTCGGCGAGGAGCAGTTCATGCTGTGGCGCCGCTCGTACGACGTGCCGCCGCCGCCCATCGACCCCGGCGACGAGTACGCCCAGACCGGCGACCCGCGCTACGACGACATCGACGGGACGATGCCGAGCGCGGAGTGCCTGAAGGACGTCGTCGAGCGGATGCTGCCGTACTGGCGCGACGCCGTCGTGCCGGACCTGCGGGCCGGCGAGGTGACGCTGCTCGCGGCCCACGGCAACTCCCTGCGCGCCCTCGTCAAGCACCTCGACGGCATCGACGACGACACCATCGCCGGGCTCAACATCCCGACCGGCATCCCGCTCGTCTACGAGCTGGAGGACGTCGACGGCGAGCTCCGGCCCGTCGAGCGGGGCGGGCGCTACCTCGACCCGGACGCCGCCGCCGACGCCATCGAGGCGGTCGCGAACCAGGGTCGCTGAGGCTCACACCGGGGGCAGGCCCGGGCCGCCGACGCGGTCCGGGTCCTCCCCCGTGATCTGGTACACCACCTGGTTGGCGACGTTGACGGCGTGGTCGGCGAACCGCTCGTAGAAGCGGCCGATGAGCGTGACGTCGATGGCGGTCGACACCGCCTCGTCCCAGCGCGGGGACAGCATGACGGTGAAGAGCTCGCGGTGCAGGCGGTCCATCTCGTCGTCGATGCGGTCGACCTCCCGCGCGAGCCGGCTGTCGTTGCGCGCGAGGACGTCGCCGGTCTTGAACGCGATGCGCTCCGCGACGTCACCCATCGACTCCACGTGACGGCGGACGGCGTCCGGCACGACCGGCTCGGGGTACTTCAGGCGCGTGACCTGGGCGAGGTGGCGGGCGAGGTCCCCCATCCGCTCGAGGTCGGCCGTGATCCGCAGGCCCGCGACGAGCTTGCGGAGGTCGCCGACGAGGGCGCCGTGGCGGGTCATCATCGAGATGATCTGGTCGTCGAGGGTCCACTGCCACGCGTCGACGCGGTCGTCCTCGGCGATCACCGCCTCGGCGAGCTCGAGGTCGCCGTGGAGCAGGGCGAACGACGCCCTGGAGATGGACTGCGCGACCAGCCCCGTCATCTCGACCGTCCCCGACACGAGCGAGGCGAGGTCCTCGTCGAACCTGCTCACGTCTCACCATCCTGGTGCACCACGGCGTCCCTGTCCCGTCCTGGTACGTACGACGGCCCGGACGGCGGCACGGCCCGCCGCCGTCGGCCGCACCCGTAGGCTGCCACGACGTGGCCGCAGCGGACGTCGTCCTCGTCGTCGTCGCCGTGTCGGCCGGTGCCGTCCTCGCCCTCGTCGCCGCGTTCGCGCTCGGCGTCCGCTGGGCGTCGCCGTCGAGCGGGCGTCGCACGCGGCCCGGCGCCGTCGACGTCATGGCCCGGGCGCTGGAGGAGACCGACCGTCCGCTGCTCGTCGTGACGCGCGGGGCGCGCGTCGTCCACGCGTCCCGCGAGGCGGTCGGCCTCGGTCTCGTGCGGGCCGGGTTCCTCACCCACGACGAGGTCCGCGACATCGTCCGCGCCGCGCTCGAGGCCCCCGGCGACCGCCCCGGTGGGGTCGAGCACCGCCTCGCGCTGTCCCGCGGCCCGCTCGGCCCCGGCACGGTCGAGGTGCGGCTCGTCGTGCGGCGCCTCGACGCCGACCACGTGCTCCTCGACGTCGAGAACCGCAGCGAGGCGATGCGCGTGGAGGACGTGCGGCGCGACTTCGTCGTCAACGTCAGCCACGAGCTCAAGACCCCCGTGGGCGCCATCAGCGTCCTCGCCGAGACGCTGGAGTCCGCGGCCGACGACGCCGACGCCGTCCGGCGCTTCTCGGGCCGGCTGCGGCAGGAGAGCCACCGCCTCGAGCGGCTCGTCGCCGACGTCGTCGAGCTGTCGCGGGTGCAGGTGGTCGACCGGCCGGGCGCGCGCGACGTGGTCCGCCTGGACGACGTCGTCGACGACGCCCTCGACCAGGTCCGCGTGACCGCCGACGAGGCGGGCATCGCCCTCGCCCGCTCCCGTCCCTCCGACGTCCGGGTCGTAGGGGACCGGGAGCTGCTCACCACCGCGGTCCGCAACCTGCTGTCGAACGCGGTCGCCTACAGCCCGGGCGGCACGCGGGTGTCGGTGGCGGTCGGGCGACGTGACGGCCTCGCCCTCGTGCAGGTCACCGACCGCGGGATCGGCATCCCGGTGCAGGAGCAGGAGCGCGTCTTCGAGCGCTTCTACCGCGTGGACCCGGCCCGCTCCCGCCGCACCGGCGGCACGGGGCTCGGCCTCGCGATCGTCAAGCACGTCGCCGAGGACCACGGCGGCGACGTCACGCTGTGGAGCCGCCCCGGCCAGGGCTCGACGTTCGGCCTGCGGCTGCCCGATGCGGACTCCCCCGCCCCGAGGGGGCATGATTCGCCCGACGCCGGACCACCCCGCAGCGGCACCCCCGGAGGACACGAGTGACCCGCATCCTGGTCGTGGAGGACGAGCCGTCGTTCCACGAGGCGCTGTCGTACCAGCTCGAGCGCGAGGGCTACGAGGTCGGGGTCGCCGAGACCGGCGACGACGCCATCGGGACCTTCGACCGGGAGGGCGCGGACCTCGTGCTGCTCGACCTCATGCTGCCCGGTCTGCCCGGCACGGAGGTGTGCCGCCGGCTGCGCTCCCGCAGCCGCGTCCCGATCATCATGCTGACGGCGAAGGACACCGAGGTCGACAAGGTGGTCGGTCTCGAGCTCGGCGCCGACGACTACGTGACGAAGCCGTACTCCGTCCGCGAGCTCGTCGCGCGCATCCGCGCGGTCCTGCGCCGGCACGAGGACACCGACCCGGGCGCCGGCGCCCTCGTCGAGGCGGGCCCGGTCCGGATGGACGTCGACCGGCACGTGGTGAGCGTCGACGGGCAGCAGGTGGCGCTCCCGCTCAAGGAGTTCGAGCTGCTCGAGCTCCTCGTCCGCAACGCCGACCGGGTCCTCACCCGGGCGCAGATCATCGACCGGGTGTGGGGCGCGGACTACGTCGGCGACACCAAGACCCTCGACGTCCACGTCAAGCGCCTGCGCGCGAAGGTCGAGCCCGACCCGTCGCGGCCGCGGCACATCGTGACGGTGCGCGGCCTCGGCTACAAGTTCGAGACCTGACGCGCCTCGGTCCCCGCGTCAGCTCGTCGCCGGCGAGGGCTCCTCGCTCGGCTCCAGCGCCTCGTCCGTCGGCTCCCCGGTCGCCTCACCGGTCGCCTCACCGGTCGGCTCGCCCGTCGGCTCCACGACACCGGCGTCGGGGTCGGTGCTGTCCTCGCCCGGCTGGCCGGCGGCCGGTGGGGGCGTGATGCCCTCGTAGGGGCCCTCGGGCAGCTGGACGGGCACCTGGAGCGTCACGGCGCCCGTCGCCTCGTTCGTCACCCGGAGGTCGACGTAGGAGCCGGGCGCGCCGTCGACGGAGTCGACGACCACCTGCTCGCCGTCCGGGGTGCCGAGCAGGACGCTCTCGCCCGCGTCGAGCTCGACGACGATGCTGCTCCCGCCCACCTCGAGGAGGACGTCGGTCGCCTCGTCGCTGCGGCTCACGAGGGCACCGGCGACGACGCCCGGCTCGCCCTCGCCGTCGGACACGACGAGCACGTTGCGCACGAGCACGTCGCCGAGGTCCGCGTTGATCCCGTCGGAGGCCGAGTACGGCTCGAGGGTGACGTCCGGCGACCAGAACGAGCACCCGCCGAGGAGCGTCGCGGCGGCGAGCGCGCCGGCCCCGACGACGAGGCGACGGGACGATCGGGTCCGGGCAGCGGGGCGCGACGGCGACATCACGGTGGCGATGCTATCGAGTGCGCCCGACCGCACCCGCGGAGCACCGCCGACGCAGCCGCGCCGGAGCGTTCCGAGGAGGGGCGAAGAGGCCGCAGAGACGCGCGCGTAGCGCGCCAGGTCCCTCCGTGTCAAGAGGTCCTGACACCGGCCTCAGCGCCCTGACCAGCACAGATGATCGTCCGCGATCTTCACCGCACCTCCGCGCGGTGATACCCTTCTCGTCGGAAAGGGGCATACAGCTATGGCGTTTGCAGTGGGCGAGACCGTCGTCTATCCACACCACGGAGCGGCCCTCATCGAGGCCGTCGAGACCCGGACCATCAAGGGGGTGGAGAAGTCGTACCTCGTCCTCAAGGTCGCCCAAGGTGACCTGACGGTGCGCGTCCCCGCCGAGAACGTCGACCTCGTCGGCGTGCGCGACGCCGTGGGCAAGGAGGGCCTCGACCGGGTCTTCTCCGTCCTGCGCTCGCCCCAGGCGGAGGAGCCGACCAACTGGTCGCGGCGCTTCAAGGCCAACCAGGAGAAGATCGCCTCGGGCGACGTCATCCGCGTGGCCGAGGTCATCCGCGACCTCCACCGCCGCGACGGGGACAAGGGCCTGTCCGCCGGCGAGAAGCGCATGCTCGCCAAGGCGCGCCAGATCCTCGTCTCGGAGCTCGCCCTGTGCGAGAAGACGGACGAGGTGGCCGCGGAGACCATGCTCGACGAGGTCCTCTCCTCCTGAGCACACCGCCGTCCACCGGGCGGCCGGTCCCGACGCTCGTCGTCGAGATCCTCCGTCTGTGCGTCGTCGTCCTCCTCGCGGGAGTCGGCGCCCAGGTCGGCGAGGTCCTCGCCGACGACCCCGAGCTCGCGAGCCTCCCCCTGGCGGCTCCGACGCTCGGGGTGCTCCTCGGCGCCTGCCTCGGCTACGTGCTCGGGGGGTGGCTCGCGCGGCTCGTGGCGCGCGGTGTGCGCACGGCCGACCGCGCGTTCGTCGGCCGCTCCGCCGAGCAGCTGCTGTCGGGGCTGCTGGGCGCGGTCGTCGGGGTGCTCGCCGCGGGCTTCGTCACGTGGCCGCTGCTCGTGCTCGGGCCGCCGCTCGTCGTGCTGCCCGTGTTCGTCTTCGTCCTCGTCGTGACGGGCACGGTCGGCTACCGCGTCGGTCTCGCCCGCCGCGAGTCGGTGCTGCGCCTCATCGGCTCGGAGAGCCCCGACGGACCCGGCGCCGAGACCGTCGCGCCCCGCGCGCGGCTCCTCGACACCTCCGTCGCGATCGACGGCCGCATCCTCGACGTCGTCCGGGCGGGCTTCGTCCACGGCCGTCTCGTCGTCGCGACCGCCGTCCTCGCCGAGCTCCAGGGCCTCGCCGACTCCGCCGACGACACCCGCCGCGCGCGCGGTCGGCGGGGCCTCGACACCCTGACGGCGCTGCGCAACGAGCGGGTCGTCGACGTCGAGGTCGTCGACCTGTCGGTCCCGGGCGTGACCGAGGTCGACGCGCTCCTCGTGCGCGCGGCGCTCGCGCGGGACGAGCCGCTCCTCACCCTCGACACGAACCTCGCGAAGGTCGCGGCCCTCGCCGGGGCCCGGGTGATGAACCTCCACGCCCTCGCCCTGGCCCTGCGCCCGCCCGTCGGCGCGGGGGACGACGTGACCGTCCACCTCCTGCGCGCCGGCCGTGAGCCGGGCCAGGCGGTCGGCTACCTCGACGACGGCACGATGGTGGTCGTCGAGCAGGCCCGCCGCCTCGTCGGCGAGGACGTCGTGGTGACGGTGACGAGCGTCCTCACCACCGCGAACGGCCGCATGGTGTTCGCTCGCACGGCGCGCACGGGTCCCGGTGCCTGAGCGGGGGCCGCTGCTCGTCGTCGTGCCCGTGCCCCCGGGCGGCGCGGACCGCCGGCTCGTCCTCGCCGGGAGCGCACCCGGCGACACGCTGCTCGAGCGCGCGCTGGGTCTCGGCCGGCACCTCCTCGCAGCGGCCGGGGACCCGGGACGACCCGTCGTCGTCGACCTCGCCGACCCGTCCCCGGCCGACCCGACCGCCGACGGGCCCGACGGGACCGACGTCGTCGTCGTCCACCCGCTGTGCGCCTTCGCCGACCCCGACGAGGCGGTCGCGCTCGTGCGGACCGCGCTGGCGGACGCGACGCCCGCGGCGGCGGTCGTGCCCGTCACGGACACGATCAAGCGGCTCGAGCGACCGGCCGACCTGCCGGTCGTCGCGGGCACGGTCGACCGCGACCGGCTGGCCGCCGCCGCGACCCCGGTCGTCCTGCCGGCCGGCTGCCTGCCACCGGGGAGCTGGGCGAGGCTGCCTCTGGCGGACCCCGCGTCGACCCTCGTCGCCGTGCTCGCGGCCACGGGCGGGGGCACCCGGCTGGTGCCGGTCGGTGGCACCGCGCGGCGCCTCCACGACCCCGACGACGTCTCCGTCGTCGCCGCCGTCCTCGCCGCCGGGTGACGTGCCGGGTCGTCCCGCCGGGACGACCCGCCGGATCAGCCGCCGGATCAGCCGCCGGATCAGCCGTCGGATCAGCCGCCGAGGAGCGCGGCCGCGACGGGCAGGTCGCCCGCGAAGGTGACCTTGAGGTTGCGGCGGGAGCCCGGCACCGCGACGACCGCCCCACCCCCGCCGTAGCGCTCGACGCACGCCGCGGTGTCCGTCCCCTCGAAGCCGTCACGCGCCGCGCTCGTGTATGCGGCGAGCAGCGGACGGGCGGCGAAGGCCTGCGGCGTCTGCACCGACCCGACGTCCGCGAGCGCGAGCGGGTGCCCCCCGTCCCACGGGCCCTCGACGGGCACGAGGTCGTGGCGCGCCACCACCGGGACGGCGCCGCCGCTGCGGGCCGCCGCACCCACGACCGCGTCGAACAGCGCGGCGTCGGCCAGCGGCCGGGCGGCGTCGTGGACCACGACGACCTGCACGCGCCCGGCCGCGACGTCGTCGGCGAGGACCGTGAGGGCGGCCGCCTCGGAGGCGTGCCGGCTCGCGCCGCCCGCGACGACGTCGACGGGGCCCGGTCGCGGGTCCGCCGCGGCGACGACGGCCGCGACCTCGTCGAGCTCGTCGGCGCGGGCGACGACCACGGTGCGCGCGCACCAGGTGGCGCCTGCCGTGCGGTGCAGCGACCACGCGAGGACCGGTCGGCCGGCCAAGGGCAGGAGGGCCTTGTTCGTGCCCGCGCCGACCCGCCGACCGCTTCCCGCGGCGAGGACGACGAGGGCGCTCGGCGGCAGGGCCTCGTCACGTGTGGCGCCGACGGCGTCGGCGGCGGGGTCCGGTCGCGCCGGGAGGTCGCTCACGGGGGCACGATGTCACCCATGGAGCCACCCGCGGACCCGCCCGCGACCGTCCCGGACCTCCGCGTCGGCACGGGCGTCGACGTCCACGCCTTCGCGCCCGGTGTCGCGTGCCACGTCGCCGGGCTCCACTTCCCCGACGAGCCCGCGGGACTGGCCGGGCACTCCGACGGGGACGTCGCGGCCCACGCGGCCTGCGACGCCCTGCTCTCGGCCGCGGACCTCGGTGACCTCGGCGCCGTGTTCGGCACGAGCGACCCGCGCTGGGCCGGCGCCTCGGGCACGGCGCTCCTCGCCGAGACCGCCGAGCGCGTGCGCCGGGCGGGCTGGCGGGTCGTCAACGTGTCGGTGCAGGTCGTGAGCCAGCGACCGCGGCTCGGCCCGCGTCGGGCGGAGGCGCAGCGGGTCCTGTCCGAGGCGGTCGGCGCCCCCGTGACGGTCAGCGGCACGACGAGCGACGGGCTCGGCCTCACCGGGCGCGGCGAGGGCGCCGCCGCGGTCGCGACCGCCCTGCTGGTCCGCGCGTGAGCGCCCCCCGCCACGCCGGCGAGCCCGACGACCGGCCCCTGCCCCCGACGGCCGAGCTGGAACGGGTGGCGTTCCTCCTCGAGCGCGCGCAGGCCGCCACCCCCCGGGTCAAGGCGTTCCGCGGTGCGGCGGCGCGGCTCGACGCGCTCGGCGAGGCGGAGGTGCGGGCTCGCGTCGCCGACGGGACGCTCACCGAGCTCCCGGGCATCGGGGCCAGCACGGCCGGAGTCGTCGCCGACGCCGCCGCGGGCCGGGTGTCGGAGTACCGGGCTCGGCTGGAGGCGCAGGTCGCGCCGCTCGTGCGCGACGGGCACGCGCTGCGGGCGGCGCTGCAGGGCGACCTCCACAGCCACACGCTCGCGAGCGACGGGGGCAGCAGCATCGAGACGATGGCCCGGACCGCGGCCGCGCTCGGTCACCGCTACCTCGCCGTCACCGACCACTCGCCGCGGCTCACGGTCGCCAACGGCCTGTCGGCGGAGCGGCTGCTCGCCCAGCTCGACGAGATCACCGAGGTGCAGGAGCGGCTCGACGCCGACGGCGTCGACCTCCGCGTGCTCAGCGGGATCGAGGTCGACGTCCTCGACGACGGCGCCCTCGACCAGGACGACGACCTGCTCGACCGCCTCGACGTCGTCGTCGCGTCCGTCCACTCGAAGCTCCGGATGCCCCGCGACGCCATGACCCGCCGCATGCTGCGGGCCGTCGCGGACCCGCGCGTCGACGTCCTCGGGCACTGCACGGGACGGCTGCTGGCCGGGCGGGCGGCGGACTCGCCGGGCGCAGGTCGGGGTCGCGGCGGGCGTCCCCAGTCGGAGTTCGACGCCGAGGCGGTGTTCGCGGCGTGCGCCGACCACGGCACCGCCGTCGAGGTGAACGCGCGCCCCGAGCGCCTCGACCCGCCGACGGACCTCCTCGCCCTCGCCCGCGACGCCGGGTGCCTGTTCAGCATCGACTCCGACGCGCACGCCCCCGGCCAGCTCGACTGGCAGCAGCTCGGCTGCGCGCGGGTCGAGCACGCCGGCATCGACGCGGACCGGGTCCTCACGACGTGGGACGTCGACCGTCTCCTGGCGTGGACCGCGACGTGATCCGCGGCGTGCGCGACGGCGTCCGGGGCGGCGTCGCCGTCAGCAGGTCGCGCACCGTCAACGACCGGTCACCGAGCGGCTACCGTTCACCGCGATGAGGCCCGACGTCCCGACGCCGACGCTCCCGCCGGGTTACCGGATGCGACCGCTGCGCGCAGCCGACACACCCCTCACGGCGCGACTGCACCGGGAGCTGCTCGGCAACGGGCTGTTCCCGAGCCTCGGCACCGCGTTCGTGGCCCGCTGGCACCGGACGTTCCTCGACACCCCGGCGGCGCTGGGGCTCGCCGTCGTCCACGACGGCCGGCTCGTCGCGTTCCTCCTCGCGAGCCTCGACCAGCGCCTCTACCTCCACCACACGCTGCGCCGCCACCGCCGCGCCCTGCTGTGGCGAGGGGCCCTGGGGCTGCTCGCGCGGCCGCACGTGCTCGTGCGCTTCCTCCGGACGCGCGTCCCCAGCTACGCCCGCCACCTGCTGCCGCGCCGGCTCGGGGGTCGCGGGCCGGACGGGGGTGCCGCGTCGGACGAGGGCCCGCCCGTCGAGCGCCGCGTCAGGGTCGCGGTCCTCCACGCCGTCGTCACGGTGCCTCTCGCGCGCGGCCACGGGTGCGCGCGCGAGCTCGTCTCGACGCTCGTCGCGGCGGCCCGCGCCGCTCGCGCGGACCACCTCGCCCTCGTCACCGACACGACCGACCCCGCCCTCGGCCTCCCCGCGGCGGGCGCCGCGGCCATGTACGAGAAGATGGGGTGGGTGCGGACGGGCGTGCGACGCCACCGCGACGGCCGGTGGGTGGCCGAATACCGGTACGAGCTCGCGGGGGACGCGGGGGATCGCCAGGAGGGTGTCGAGAGGCAGGCATGAGGGGACGAGCGTGGACGCGCCGGGGACTGCTCCTGGCGGCGGCCGCGGCCGGGGGGTCGGGCCTCGCCGCGTGCACGAGGGCCGACGTCACCGGCGGCGCCGCGCCGTCGACCGTGCCGGGGCCGACCGTCACGGTCGAGGGCGCCCCGCCGCCGCCCGTCACCGTCACCGCGACCCCGTCACCCGACCCGGTCCCGACGCTGCCGGAACGGCCCGAGCCGTACCGGAACCTCCCCGGGGAGGTGCAGCCGCAGTGCAAGCGCGACGCGGTCGCCTTCCTCGAGGCCGTCATGACCTTCGACGACCTCGGCCGCGACGAGGCCGCCCTCGCCGAGCGGCTCGCTCCCACCGGCCACGACCCCGCGACGGCCCGCCCGCTGCTCGGGCTGCTGCCCGAGCGGGGCCCGGCGGCGCTGCGGCTCACGTACCCCCAGTACGGGGGCCTCACGCCGCAGCTCGACCGGGCCAGCGTCCTGGCGGTCGGTGACCTCCTCGTGCTCGACGGCGCCGGGGAGCCCGCGCGACGACCGGTCGGGGCGGACGTCCGGCTGGCGCGCGAGGGCGACCGGTGGTTCGTCACGTCGGTGGTGCCCGCCTACCCCCAGCCTCCGCTCCCGCCCCTGCCCGCGCCGGTCCGCGCCCTCCTCGACGACGACCGGGTCGAGCTGTCGGGCGTCGCCGCCGCCGACCTCCGCGCCGGCGTCGTCGACGAGTCCGTGTGCCGGGGGCTGCTCGCGCTCGCGGAGGGCTGGCGCATCCGGGTCCACGTCTTCGTGTCCGCCCACCCCGTCAACGTGTACCCGACGCTGAACCCGTCCGCGCACAGCGTCGGCCGGGCGGTCGACGTCACCGCCCTGGACGGCGTCCCCGTCATCGACCAGGACCGCTCGCCGTGGCGCGCGTTCATGGCCGCCGCCCTGGACGCGGGCGCGACCAACATCGGCGGGCCCGTCGAGCTCACCCCGGTCGACCGGTACTTCACCGACCGCGTCCACCAGGACCACGTGCACCTCGCCTTCCCCGCGGGCTGACGAGCGGCACGACCGGTCGGCGAACGGGGGGTTGCCCCCACTGCCGGACCCGGAGAGGCCGACGTACCGTGGACTCATGTCCGCCGCCTCCCGCTGGCTCGTCCCCGCCGCCGTCGCCGCGCTGGTCGTCGGGGGCGGGGTGACCGCCACCGCGTCCTCGGACGGCGTCCCCGACCTGCCCGAGCGCAGCGCGGCGGAGCTCCTCGTCGCCGTCCACGAGGCCGAGCCCACGCCCTTCTCCGGCACCGTCCGGACCGTGGCGGCCCTCGGCCTGCCCGACCTCGCGGGGCTCGCCGGCGCCTCGGGGCGGCCCGACGGCGGCTCCACCGCGGACCCGACGAGCGTCCTCACCCGGCTGCTGTCGGGCGAGAACGAGCTGCGGGTGTGGGTCGGTGGCCCCGAGCAGCAGCGCGTCTCCCTCGTCGACGACTTCAGCGAGCTCGACGTGGTCCGCGACGGCGACGTCGTGTGGTCGTACTCCTCGACCGAGGACACCCTCACGCGCCTCGACCTCGCGGAGGCGGAGGACCGGGCCGAGGCCGCGGCGGCCGAGCGCGAGGCGTCGCTCACGGACGCGGAGCGCGCCGCCCGCGACGAGGCCGTCGCGGAGCTCGAGGCGCGTCGCGCCGAGGCGGAGGCCGCGAACCCGTACGCGGGGCTCACCCCGGACGAGGCCGCCCGGCAGCTGCTCGCCGACGCCGAGGACACCGACGTCAGCGTCGGCGCCGCGCGCGTCGTGGCGGGCCGTGACGCGTACACGCTCGTCGCGACGCCGCAGGACGACGACACCCTCGTCGGCGGGGTCGAGGTGTCCGTCGACGCCGAGACCGGGCTCGTCCTGCAGGTGTCCGTCGTCGCACGCGGCGCCGCCGAGCCGGCGTGGGTCTCGGGCTTCACCGCACTCGACCTCGGCGCGCCCGACCCGTCGGTGTTCGCCGTCGAGCCGGCACCCGGCACCACCGTCGTCGACGCCCTCGAGGCCGCCGACGAGAAGGCCGCCGAGGAGGCCGCCGGGTCCGGTGGCGCGGCGCCCGGCGACGAGGCCGCGCCCGGCGCCGGCGACGCCACAGAGCGAGCCCGGCCGGAGCCGGTCGTCCACGGCGAGGGCTGGTCGACGGTCGTCGAGGTCGAGCTGCCCCGACCCGGCGACGCGGCGGGCGACGTCGCGGAGGCACCGTCGGCCGGGACCGGCGAGGACCCGCAGGCGCTGCTCGAGCAGCTGACCACGCCCGTCGAGGGCGGGCGCGTGCTCACGAGCGCGCTGGTCAGCGTGCTCCTGACGGACGACGGCCGCGTGCTCGTGGGGTCGGTCCGGCCGGAGACCCTGCTGTCGTACGCCGGCTGAGCGCATCCCCGTGACCGACCTCGCGGTCCGCACGTCGGGGCTGGGCAAGCGCTACGGGAAGCAGGTCGCCGTCGACGGCGTCGACCTCGCCGTACCGGCGGGAGCCGTCTACGGCTTCCTCGGCCCGAACGGGTCCGGCAAGACGACGACGATCCGCGTGCTGCTCGGCCTCGCGCGCGCGAGCGCCGGCGAGGTCGAGCTCCTCGGGCGCCCCATGCCCGCCTCGTGGCGGGAGGTGCTGCCGCGCGTGGGCGCGCTCGTCGAGGGCCCGGCGTTCTACCCGTGGCTGTCCGGCCCGGCCAACCTGGCCCGCCTCGACGCCGCCGACCGCGACGCCGACCCGCGCACCCGCCGCGAGCGTGTCGCCGCCGCCGTCGAGCGGGTCGGGCTGACGGCAGCCGGGGGCAAGGTCGTGAAGGCGTACTCCCTCGGCATGAAGCAGCGCCTCGGCATCGCGGGGGCGCTGCTGCGCCCCCGCGACCTCCTCGTGCTCGACGAGCCGACGAACGGGCTCGACCCGCAGGGCACGCGGGAGGTGCGCTCCCTGGTCCGCTCGCTCGCCGCGGACGGCACGACGCTCGTCGTGTCCTCGCACCTCCTCGCGGAGGTCGAGCAGGTGTGCAGCCACGTCGGGGTCATGAGCGGCGGCCGGCTCGTCGCCCAGGGCACCCTCGAGGCGCTGGCGGCGGAGGGCGAGCGCGAGGTCGTCCTCCGCACCCCTGACCCCGGCCCGGCGCGGCAGGTGCTCGTGTCCGCCGGTCTCGCGCCGACCGACCTGGGCGCCCCGGCGGTCGACGACAGCACCGCGACCCTCGTCACGACCCTGCCGCGGACGGGCGCCCCACCGGTGGAGGACCTCGTCGCGCGCCTCGTCGCGGCGGAGGTACGGGTCCGTGGCGTGCAGGTGCGGACGCAGACGCTCGAGGAGCGCTTCGTCGCGCTCACCGGGGAGGGGTTCGAGGTCCGTGGCTGACACCCTGCTCCGCAGCGAACTCGCCGTGATGTTCCGCCGCCGGCGCCACCTCGCCGTGCTCGCGGTCCTCGCCGCCGTCCCCGTGCTCATCGCCGTGGCCGTCCGGCTCTCCGACCCCGTCGGCGCGGGCGAGGGTCCCCCGTTCCTCGACCGCGTCACGCAGAACGGCCTGTTCGTCGGGATCACGGCGCTCGTGATCTGCGTGCCGTTGTTCCTGCCCCTCGCGGTCGGCGTGGTGTCCGGCGACGCGGTGGCGGGCGAGGCCTCGCACGGCACGCTGCGCTACCTGCTCGTCGCCCCGGCCGGGCGCACCCGGCTGCTCGTCGTCAAGCTGCTGGGCGTCGTCGCGTTCTGCCTCGCCGCGACGCTCACCGTCGTCCTGTCCGGTGCGGCGATCGGGCTCGCGCTGTTCGGCGCCCAGGACGTCGCCGTCCTGTCCGGCGGCACCATCACCCCGGTGGAGTCGATCGGCCGGGCGCTGCTCGCCGCCGGCTACGTCACGGTGTCGCTCGTGGGCCTCGGCACGGTCGGGGTGTTCGTCTCGACCCTCACCGACGTGCCGGTCGGCGCCATGGCGGCGACGGTGACCGTCGCCGTCGTCGCCCAGGTCGTCGGCCAGATCCCGCAGGTCGACTGGATCCACCCGTGGCTGCTCACGTACCGCTGGTTCGACGTCGCCGACGTCCTCCGCGACCCCGTGGCGTGGGAGTCCTTCCGCCTGAACGCGCTCCTGCAGGCCGGCTACGTCGCCGTGTTCGGCACGCTCGCGTGGGCGCGTCTCACGTCGAAGGACGTGCTGAGCTGAGGCGCTCGGTCCGAGCCGCCCGCGTCCCGCGTCGCACGACCCAGGTCCACAACCACTGCGCCGCAGGGAACGTGGACCCCGAAACGGTCATCCGCCGTCCACAACCACTGCGCCGCAGGGAACGTGGACCCCGAAACGGTCATCCGCCGTCCACAACCACTGCGCCGCAGGGAACGTGGACCCCGAAACGGTCATCCGCCGTCCACAACCACTGCGCCGCAGGGAACGTGGACCCCGAAACGGTCATCCGCCGTCCACAACCACTGCGCCGCAGGGAACGTGGACCCCGAAACGGTCATCCGCCGTCCACAACCGCTGCGCCGCAGGGGTCGAGGGCGGCGTACACGGCTCAGGCGGCGAGGGGGAGGACGAGCGCACGGCGGACCGCCGACGGGATGGTGGCGGGCTCGATGGTGTCCACGGTGGTGAACCGGACGAGCCTGTGTCCGAGCGCGGTCAGCCCGTTCCCGCGGACGCGGTCGTGCGCGAGGACCTCCGGCATGGAGTGCGGCCCCACCCCGTCCGCCTCGACGACGACGAGCACGCGGGACCCGGGCACCAGGAACGCCATGTCGACGCGCGCGATCAGCACCCCGCGCGCGTCTCGGATCTCCAGCTGCAGGTGGTCGGGCCGCAGACCGTCGTCGACGCACCGCAGCCGCACCTTGCTCTCGAGCGACGACTCGGCGCGCCCGTCCGCCTCCACCCAGATGTCCTCGACACCCACCGAGCCCGGCAGCCCGCGGGCGACGTCCCGCAGACCGAGGAGCTGGGATCGGGTGAGCACGCCCCGACGCAGGGACTCGTCCAGCAGCGCCAGGCCGTCGAGCCGGCCGGCGAACCGGACGGCGTCGAGCACGCTACGAGCGGGTGTCGTGACGGGGATCCCGCGGATGGACGTCACGTCGTCGGCAGCGAGGCGCCACTGGTGGGGCCGGAGGTCGGGCTTCGCTCGCAGAGTGCCCCGAGGCGGCACGACAACCTCCGGCACGGCCGGCCGCTGAGAACGGAGACCCCACAGCTGGGTGGCGCTCGCCCCGGCGATGACCGCGTTCGGCGTCGTCAGGACGACGGCGCGGCACTGCACGAGTGGATGGGACAAGGAGCGCCCCGGATCCACGAGATAGGCACCACGACGGACCCGCCTCCACTCACCCGAGGCGAGCAGGCTCCGCACCGAGCTCTGGCTGTAGCCGGCGTCCCGCGCCTGCTGCCAGGTCACGACCCCGTCCTGGCGACGGGAGAGCATCACGATCTGCATCGCCGGAGCCTTGCCGCGACCGCCGTCGCACCGAGGTGGCCGCCCTCGTCGCTGTGGAGGCCGGGCACCGGCACGGCGCTGTGGAGACGTCGCCGAAACCGGCGGGCCCATCCGCTCCCGGGCGCCCCGCTGCTGCAGACGTCGACGGCCCGCCCCGCACCCACCATCCCTGCGGCACAGCGATCGTGGCGCGCGGGCGGGCCCTTTCGGCGCCATGACCCCTGCGGCACAGCGATCGTGGCGCGCGGGCGGGCCCTTTCGGCGCCATGACCCCTGCGGCACAGCGATCGTGGCGCGCGGGCGGGCCCTTTCGGCGCCATGACCCCTGCGGCACAGCGATCGTGGCGCGCGGGCGGGCCCTTTCGGCGCCATGACCCCTGCGGCACAGCGATCGTGGCGGGTGTAGTGGCCGATGCGCTCGGTGCCCGGTGCGGTCAGCCCGGGTGGACCGTCACCTCGGTCGCCTTGACGCCCGCCCACACGGGCGCCCCGGGGCGCAGGTCGAGGTCGGCGACCGCGAGGGCCGTGACGTCGGCGAGCGCCTCGGTCCCGTCCTCGGCGACGACACGCACCCGCACCGTGTCCGCGTGCGGCTCGAGACCCGCCACCCGGGCCGGCCACACGTTGCGCGTGGAGGCGCCGTGCGGCGCCTCGGCCCACAGCGTCACCGCGTGCGGGGGGAACGTGAGGAGCACCGGACCGGCGTGCCCGCCGACGACGTGCACCTGCCGGCCACCGGCCAGCCGGGCGACGCCGCCCGCGGCGACGCCCTCCCACCGGTTGAGCCCGACGAGCCGCGCGACGTAGTCGGTGCGAGGCGCGCGGGCGACCTCCCGCGGGGTGCCGGACTGCACGACGCGGCCCGCCTCGACGACCACGACACGGTCGGCGAGCACCATCGCGTCGACGGGGTCGTGCGTGACGAGCAGCGTGGGCACGGCGACGTCGGCCAGGTGGTGCCGCAGCTCCGCGCGGACGTGGACGCGGGTGCCGGCGTCGAGCGCCGCGAGCGGCTCGTCGAGGAGCAGGGCGTCCGGCTCGGGGGCGAGCGCCCGGGCGAGCGCCACCCGCTGCCGCTGCCCCCCCGACAGGCGGCCGGGCCGGTGCCGCACCTCGTCGGTGAGCCCGAGCCGCGTGCACCACCGCTCCGCGACGGCGCGCGCCGGCGCCGCCCGGGCCCCGGCCGCCCGCAGCCCGAAGGCGACGTTGTCGCGGACGTCGAGGTGGGGGAAGAGCTGGAGGTCCTGCGGCACGAGCCCCACCCGCCGCGCCGGCACGGGCAGCCGCACGCCCGCCGCCGGGTCGTCGAGCACGCGACCGGCGAGCGCGACCCGGCCGCGGGCGGGGGCCACGAGCCCCGCGACGACGTGGAGCAGCGTCGACTTGCCGGCGCCGTTGGGACCGACGACGACGACCACCTCCCCCGGCGCGACGTCGACCCTCGCGGTGACCTCCAGACCACCACGCGGGAGAGCGACGTCGACGACGAGCGCGCCCGTCACCGCAGCGCCCCCAGCCACCGCTCCCGCAGCAGCGCGAGCACCGCGAGCGACACGGCCAGCAGCACCAGCGACAGGACGACCGCCTGGTCCGGGTCGGTCTCGAGCGCGAGGTACACCGCGACGGGGGTGGTGCGGGTGGTGCCGGGCAGGCTGCCGGCGAACGTGATGGTCGCCCCGAACTCCCCGAGCGCCCGGGCGAAGCAGAGGACGGCGCCGGCTGCGAGCCCGGGCAGCACGAGCGGGAGCGTGACGTGGCGGAAGGCGTACCAGCGGCTCGCGCCGAGCGTGGCGGCCGTGTCCTCGAGGCGCTCGTCGAGGGTGCGCAGCGCGCCCTCCACCGACACGACGAGGAACGGCAGCGCGACGAACGTCTGCGCGAGCACCACCGCGGCGGTCGTGAACGGGACGGTGACGCCGAGGGCGAGGTCGAGCGGGCGACCGAGCAACCCGGTACGACCGAGCAGCAGGAGCAGCGCCACCCCGCCGACCACGGGCGGCAGGACGAGCGGCACCGTGACGAGCGCGCGGACGAGCGCCCGGCCCGGCATCGCCGTCCGGGCGAGCAGCCACGCCAGCGGCACCCCGAGCAGGAGCGACAGCGCGGTCGCGGTGCCCGCCGTCACGAGCGACAGTGCGAGCGCGGCGCGCACGTCGGCGTCGAGGAGGACCTCCGGCAGCCGCGACCAGGGTGCGCGGACGACGAGCGCGACGAGCGGCAGCGTGAGCACAGCGACGGCGAGCACGCCGGGGACGACGAGAGGGACCGGCGCCCGGCCCGCGGCGCGCGCGTGCGTCTGGATCGCGCTCACGGGACGACGAACCCGGCCTCGGCGAGCGCGTCCCGCGCCGCCGGGGCGCGCAGGTGGTCGACGAAGGCGGCGGCCAGCCCGGCGTCGGCGGCCGAGGTGAGGGCGAGCGCCTGGTACTCGTTCGCCGCGGCCGCGGCGCCGGGCACGGGCACGACCTCGACGGCGTCACCCGCCGCGAGCGCGTCCGTGCGGTAGACGAGCCCGGCGTCGACCTCGCCGAGCTCGAGGCGGGTGAGGACCCCGCGGACGTCCTGCTCGAGCGTGTCCGGAGCCGCCCGGACGCCTGCGGCCGTCAGCACCTGCTCGGCCGCTGCCCCGCACGGCACCTGCGCCGCGCAGAGGGCGACGACGAGGTCGTCGCGCGCGAGGTCGTCGACCCCCGACACCTCCCCCGGGTTGCCCGCCGGCACCGCGAGGACGAGCTCGTTGACGGCGACGACGACCGGCGCCCCGGCAGCCAGGCCGGCGTCCACCACCTGCGCCGCCGTCGCCGCCGACGCCGTGACGAGGACGTCCGCCGGCGCCCCCGCGAGCACCTGCTGGACGAGGCCTGCGCTGCCGCCGAACGACGTCGTCAACTCGACGCCCGGCTCGGCCGCCTCGAACGCCGCGACGACCGGGGGCAGGACGTCGGTGAGGGACGCCGCTGCGAGCACGAGCAGCTCCCGGTCGCCGGCGCCGGCGTCGCCGCAGCCCGCGACCGCGAGGCCGCCGGCGACGGCGCCCAGCACGGCGACGACGACGCCACGTCGTCTCACGCCGGCACCTCGAGCCCGACGTCCGTCGCCTTCACGACGGCGGTCGCGCGGGAGCCGACCTCGAGCCCGAGCTCCTCCACCGCCTCCCGGGAGACGAGGGAGACGAGGCGGAACGGCCCCGCCTGCAGCTCCACCTGCGCCATGACGCCGTCGACGACGACCCGGGTGACGAGACCCGTGAGCCGGTTCCGTGCGCTCGGTCGGCCGCGTGCGCCCGTCGGTGGGGTCCGGGCGATCTCCTGGGCGAGCGCGGCGGCCGCCGCGCCCTCGACGACCGTCGCCCCGCCGGGCCCGTCGGACGCCGGGAGGCGACCGTCGGCGACCCAGCGGCGGACCGTGTCGTCGCTGACCCCGAGCAGGTGGGCGACCTCGATGATCCTCAGGTGCGGCACGAACGGATCATAATCACCGCAAGTGCGGACAGCCGGACGCGACTGCCGATGACGCTCCCGGGCGGCGGTACCGGGTCCACCGACGGGAGGGCACCATGTGCCCACCATGCCCAGCACCGCGCCGCCGACCGCCGTCGGTCCCCGCCACGACCCGGGCGTCGTCGCTGCCCTCGCGGTGCTCGTCGTGGTCGCCGGGGCCGCGCTCGTCGTCGCCCTCCTCGTCGTCGGCGGCGGGTCGGCGCCGAACACGATCGCCGACCCCGGACCACTGACGACGACCGGGCTCCCCTTGGCCCGCTACGCCCAGGACCTCCTCGGGGTGGCGGTGGTCGGCGCGGCCCTCGTCGCCGTCCTCGCCCACCCGGTCGGCCGCGTCGTGGGGCGGTGCCTCCGACTGCTCACGACGCTCGCGCCGGCGTGGGCGGGCGTGACGGTGGCGGTGTACGTCCTCACCGCGTCCGACCTGTCCGGTCGCACGGTGGCCCAGGTCCTCACCCCGCAGGTGCAGCGGGCGTTCCTGTCGCTGCCGCAGGCCAGGGCGCACCTCGTCGTGCTGCTCGGGGCCGTGGTGGTCCTCGCCGCGGCGGGCCTGCTGCGCCGCCGGGCGCGGGACGGGCACGAGCCGACGCCCCGCACGCTCGCCGCCGTGCTCGCCCTGGCGGCCGCCGCCCTCGTCCCGCCCGCCTTCGCCGGTCACTCGGCGGCCTCCGACGCCCACGAGCTCGCGGTGGGCAGCCTCGCCGTCCACGTCGTCGCGGCGTCGCTGTGGGTCGGCGGCCTCGCGGTGCTCGCTCTCCTCGTGCTCGCCGACCGCGCCGTCACGGTCACCGACGCCGCCCGCTCGGCCGCGTCGTTCAGCACGCTCGCCCTCTGGTGCGTCGTCGTCGTCGGCGCGAGCGGCCTCCTCAACGCCTCCCTTCGCGTCACCGCCCCCGCCGACGTGCTGTCGGCCTACGGCGCGCTGCTCGCCGTCAAGGCCGCCGGGCTCGCCGTCCTCGTCGGGTTCGGTCACCGGCACCGCAGCCACAGCATCGCCCGGGCCGTCGACGGCGCGGGCCGCCGCGCCTTCGCACGGCTCGTCGCCGTCGAGCTCGCCGTCATGGTCGCCGTCGTCGCCGTGGCCGTCGCGCTCGCGCGGACCCCGCCGCCGGTCTGACAGCGGTCGGACAGCGGAGCCGGGTCACCCGTCCGGCGCGCGCCCGTCACGCACGGCGACCGCACGGGCCGCAGGCTCCCCCGATCGGCGTCACGGCCCCCGGCGGCGGCTACAGACCGGCCCGGTCCTGCCGATCCCTGTCGTGGGCCACCCGCAGGGACCGGCCCCCGCCCAGGGACGGGCGGTGCACGCGCGACGGCAGGAGGCCCGAGTGACGAGAGAGGACCACCTCGACCCGGGGGTGCGGCAGGCGCTGCTGCACGCCGCCGAGGTGGCCGGCGACGCCGTCCTCGTGGTCCGGGCCGGGGCACCGTCGACCGTCGCGTGGGTCAACCCCCGCGCGGAGGAGGTGCTGGGCGCGGCCAACGACACCGTCGCGGGCGCACCGCTCGGCCGGGTCCTCGACACCCCCGCCGACCTCCTCACGACGACCCGTGGCACGTCGGGGCGCGGCTCCCTGCGGGGCGCCGACGGCACGCGCACCGCGGTCGACGTCACGAGCCACCCCGTCCCGGGTGGCGCCCTGTGGGTGCTGACGGCCGTGCCGGCGCAGCGCCGCCGACCCGAGGCGGAGGCCGAGGCCGTCCAGGCCGTCGAGCGGCGCTTCACGGCGCTCGCGGAGCGGACGCCGGTCCCGACCGTCCTGTCCGACGTCGGGCTGCGGCTCGCGCACGTCAACGACGCGTTCACCCGCCTCGTGGGGCTGCCGGCCGAGGCGGTCCTCGGCACGGCGTGGCTCGACCTCGTCCACCGCGAGGACCTCGACGTCGTCACCGGCTGCGCCCGCACCGCGCTCGAGGGCACGGCCGCGGAGACCTTCGCGCGTCTCCTCACCGCCGACGGGGCGGAGCGGTGGGTGCACCTGCGGCTCGCACCGACGACCACGCCCCGGCACGGGTCGGGCTTCGTCGGCACCGCGGAGGACGTCACCGAGCGCCGCGCGTTCGAGCGCCAGCTCGCGTACCAGGCGCGCCACGACCCGCTCACCGGGCTGCCCAACCGGGCGGCCCTGTTCGAGCACCTCCAGCGCGCGCTGCTGGGCGCCCGCGGGGCCAGCCCCGACCTCGCGGTCCTCTTCCTCGACCTCGACAACTTCAAGCTCGTCAACGACTCCCTCGGCCACCACGCGGGCGACGCCCTGCTCGTCGACGTCGGGCGACGGCTGCGGGCCGCGGTGCGCGACCAGGACGTCGTCACCCGCATGGGGGGCGACGAGTTCGTCGTCGTGTGCCACGGCGTCGGTGACGACGAGGAGGCGGCCCACCTCGCGGCCCGCGTCCTCGAGGTGTGCACGCAGCCGACGCTCATCGGCTCGCTGCAGGTCCACCCCTCGGCCAGCATGGGCGTCGCACGCGTCGACCAGGGCACGACGTCCGCGCAGGACGTCCTCCGTGACGCGGACATCGCGATGTACCGGGCGAAGGCGCTCGGCAAGAACCGCTTCGCGCTGTGCGACGCCGCGACGCGCGACACCGCCCGCGACGAGCTGCGCCTGCTCGCCGACCTCCGCGCGGCGCTCGAGGGGACCTCGCCCGAGCTGCACGTCGTGTACCAGCCGGTCGTCGCGCTCGCCGGTCCGGGCGACGACTCCCGCGACGGCGTCGCCGCCGGGCCGCTGCCCGTCGTCGAGGCGCTCGCCCGCTGGACCCACCCGCGCCGCGGGACGGTGCCCCCGGACGTGTTCGTGCCGCTCGCGGAGAACCACCAGCTCGTCGGGCGCCTCGGCGAGACGGTCCTCGACGCCGCGTGCGCGCAGCTCGTCGAGTGGCGCGCGGCGCTCGGGTCGCTGGCCCCGCAGCGCGTCGCCGTCAACGTCTCCCCCCACCAGCTCGGCGACCCCGGCTTCGTCGACATGGTGACCGGCACACTCGCCCGCCACGGCCTCGAGGCGGCCGCGCTCTGCCTGGAGGTGACGGAGTCCGCCCTCGTCGCGGACCCGGCGACGACGCGGCAGGTGCTCCACGCACTCCGCAGCGCCGGGGTCGCCGTCGCGATCGACGACTTCGGCGTCGGGTACTCCTCGCTCGCCCACCTGCGCCGCCTGCCCGTCGACCACCTCAAGATCGACCGCTCCTTCGTCACCGAGCTCGCCGGGCCGCAGGCGGACACCGACGGCAGCGGGGCCCTCGCAGGCGCCGTGGTGTCCCTCGCCCGCGCGCTCGGGCTCTCCACCGTCGCGGAGGGCGTCGAGCACCCGGAGCAGGCCCGCGCGCTCCAGGAGCTGGGCTGCACGTACGCGCAGGGGTGGCTGTGGGCCCGCGGGATGGCAGGCGCCGACCTCACCGACTGGGTGCGCGGTCGCGCCGGCGGCGGGGCGGCGACCGCGGACACGAGGAGCCTGTCGTGAGCGCGGCCCAGGCTCCCGCGACCGACCACACGGGGACCGACGCCGCCGGCGACGGCCTCAGCGGGCCCGTCGTCCTCGAGGAGCTGCTCGCGTCGCTCGACGACCTGCCGGCGCAGCGGCCCGTCGCGGCGCGCATGGTGCAGCTGACGCACGACGAGGGCATCAGCGCCGCCGACCTCGCCGGGGTCGCGGCAGCCGACGCGACCGTCACGGCGCGGATCCTCCGCCTCGCCAACTCCGCGTACTACGGCCTGTCGGGCCGCGTCCGCACCCTCACGTTCGCCGTGACGGTCGTGGGCTTCACGACCGTCCGCACCATCGCCCTGTCCGCCGCCGCAGGAGTCGACGACCCCCGCGCGGTGCCCGACGGGTTCTGGGAGCGCAGCGCGTCCACGGCCGTCGCCGCGGGCGAGCTCGCCCGCCGCTTCCGGCTGACCTCGCCGGACGCGTTCTGCCTCGGGCTGCTGACCGGCATCGGGCAGGCGCTGCTCCACCGTGCCGACCCCGACGCCTACGGCCCGCTCCTCGCCGGCGCCGCGGACCGGGCCGCGCTCGTGGCGGCGGAGCGCGCGCGCTACGGCGTCTCCCACGTCGCGGTGTCCGCGGCCGCCCTCACCGCCTGGTCGTTCCCCACCGACATGGCGGCCGCGATCCGGCCGCTCGACACGTGGCCGCTCGGACAGCCGGCCGACGGCGTCGACGCGACGACGCGGTGCCTGCTCGTCGCCCGGGAGGTCGCGGACCGGCTGACCGGCTGGGGACCCGGGCCGCTCGAGGTGAGCCACATGTCGGGCGGACGGGTCGACGAGGTCGACGTCGCGACGCTCGCGCGGCGGGTCCCGGCCCTCGCCGCGGACCTCGTCCGCGCCGTCCAGTCCTAGCCGTCCGGCGTCAGCCCCGCGCGGAGCCCACGGGCACCGCGGTGCCGCCGGGCTCGAAGAGCACGTGCTCCTTGCCGGGCGCCCCGACGAGCCGCAGGGCGGTGCCCGTGTCGCGCCAGCGGAGCAGGACCTCGTAGGCCGCGTCGGCGGCGCTGCCCGCGGGGGCGTCCGCCGGGTCGGCGAGCACGAAGGACAGGTCGAGGACCACCGGCGGACCGTCCCCGCTCGTGTGCCGCCGACCGCCGCTGGTCCACGTCCCCCGCCCGCCGCCGGCGCGCAGGAGGAAGCGAGTGCCGTCGCGCACCACGGCACGCAGGACGAGACCGACGAGGTCGAGGGAGAGGTCGCGGTCGCCGGGCAGCGCGACACCGGTGCGGGGGTCCTGGTCGGCGTCCACGGGCGGCCTCCTGCTGGCGTCTGCGTGTGGTGTCGGCAGGCCCGGACCCGGACCTGAGGGGGCGCCACGCCCGTCGGCGAGCGCCTGCGCCGGACGGGTGACGTCCCCTAGCCTGCGGTCAGTCCTGGTCAGAGCGGGGTACACCAGGAGCAGCCGGGTCGACGACCCGGGGGCGAGGACGTCACGAGGCCGGACGACGACCGTGCGGGAGCGGTACGAGGGAGGGGTGCGTGGGCGGCGACGACCCGGACGAGCCGGTGGACGCGCCCGCCGATCCCGCCGCCGCGGCGTTCGCGACGAGTCCGGTCGGCACGCTCGTGACCGACCACGCGGGTGTCGTCGTCGACGTCAACCACGCGATCTGCCGGCTGCTCGGTCTCCGCCGCGACGAGGTCGTCGGTCGAGGCGCGATGGACCTCGTGTCCGGCCAGGACCGTCACCTCGCCGACGCCGAGCGCGGACGGATGCACGCGGGCGCCGCCGGCGGCCGCTTCACGTGCCGCGTGGTCGACGCCGCCGGCGCGTCGAGGTGGACCCGCTGGACGTGGCGGGCCCTCGCGCCCGAGGGACGGCAGCCGTACGCCGTGCTCCACGTCGAGGACGTCGACCGGGCCTCCCGCACGCTGCTCGTGAGCGACGACCTGCTCGCCGCCGTCGAGGACGAGCGGGCGGCCCTCACGGCGACGCTCGAGGCCATCCCCGACGGGCTCGCGATCTTCCACGCGCAGCGGGACGAGGCCGGCGAGGTCGTCGACGTCCGCCTCGTCCGCATCAACCGGACCGGCGCCGCGGGCATCCCGCCGGACCGCCTCGTCGGGCTGTCCGTGCTCGACTACTTCCCCGAGTCCAGGGCGACCGGCCTGTTCGACGCGCTCCTCGACACCCTGCGCCACGGCCGCACCAACCGCCTCCTCATCGAGGTCGGCGAGCACGGCACGTGGCCGGGGACCTTCGAGAACGTCGTGGTCCGGATCGACGAGGACCGGGTGCTGTCGACCTTCCGCGACGTGTCGCAGGCCCGCGACGACGCGCAGCGGCTGCTGCACGCCGCGACGCACGACGCGCTCACCGGCCTGCCGAACCGCGTCCTCCTGCGGGACCGGGTCGAGCACGCCCTCCAGCGCACCGCACGCGAGGGGCACCCGGTCGCGGTCGCGTTCCTCGACCTCGACGGCTTCAAGGCCGTCAACGACACCCACGGGCACCGGCAGGGCGACGTCCTGCTGCAGGAGGTGGCCCGGCGGCTCAGCGACGCGGTCCGCGAGGAGGACACCGTGGCGAGGCTCGGGGGCGACGAGTTCGTCCTCGTCCTCGAGCGCGTCGGGGACGAGGCCGAGTGGCGCCACGTCCACGAGCGGGTCGTCGCGGCCCTCGCACGGCCCTTCCTCGTCGCCGGGCAGGCCGTCACGCTGCGGGCGAGCGTCGGGGTCGTCTTCCCCCCGAAGGGCCAGACCGACGCCGACGCCGTGCTCGGCAACGCCGACATCGCGATGTACGCGTCGAAGAGCACCGGCAAGGCGCGCTACACCGTCTTCACCGAGCAGCACCGTCGACGCGTCATCGACCTCGTCGCGCTCGAGGCCGACCTCGGCAAGGCCCTGACGCGGGAGGAGTTCTCCCTGCACTTCCAGGGCATCGTCGACGTCACCTCCGGGGACGTCGTGGGCGCCGAGGCGCTGCTGCGCTGGCAGCACCCGCGCCGGGGGCTGCTGTCGCCGGCGGACTTCCTCCCGGCGGCCGAGGCCGGCGGGCTCATGGTCGACGTGGGGGCGTGGGTGCTGGAGGAGGCGTTGCGCCAGGCCGCGCGCTGGCGGCTCGTCGCCCGGCGGGACTGCTTCGTCACCGTCAACGTCTCGGCGCAGCAGCTCGTGCGGGGCGACTACGTGAGGCGGGTGCGGCAGGCGCTCGCGGGCAGCGGCGTGCCGAGCCGCAGCCTCGTCGTGGAGATCACCGAGTCGCAGGTGCTGCCGTCGAGCGCGAGCGTGCTCGACCAGCTCCGCGAGCTGCGCGACCTCGGCGTGCAGGTGGCGGTCGACGACTTCGGGACCGGCTACTCCAGCCTCAGCCACCTCGCGACGCTGCCCGTCGACCTCGTGAAGATCGATCGCGCCTTCCTCACCGACCTCGCGGACTCCCGCCGCTCGGCGGTGCTGCGGTCCGCGGTGGAGATGACGCGCGCCGTGGGGGCGACGTGCGTCGTCGAGGGCATCGAGACCCAGGAGCAGTACGACGCCGTCCGCGCGACCGGCGCGCGCTTCGCGCAGGGGTTCCTGCTGGGCCGGCCACGGCCCGGCTACGTCGTGTGAGGCGGCGGGACGACAGCTGCGGCGCTCACACCAGTGCGCGCAGGCGCGGCGCGAGGTCCGCCTCGAACAGCTCGAGGAAGCGGGCCTGGTCGTGGCCGGGGGCGTGGAGCACGAGGTGGTGGAAGCCGGCGGCCACGTAGGGCCGGACGAGCTCGGCGACCTCGTCGGGGTCGGCCGAGACGACCCAGCGGCGGGCGACCTGCTCGATGGGCAGCTCGTCGGCGAGCCGCTCCATCTCCACGGGGTCGTCGACGCTGTGCTTCTGCTCGGGCGTGAGGGACAGCGGCGCCCAGAAGCGCGTGTTGTCCAGCGCCGTGGCGTGGTCGCGGTCGTAGGACAGCTTCACCTCGATCATGCGGTCGATGTCGTCGGCCGGCCGGCCGGCCTTCTCCAGCCCCTCCGCCACGGCGGGCAGGAGACGCTCCTTGTAGAGGTCCATGCCCTTGCCCGACGTGCAGATGAAGCCGTCGCCCGCCCGGCCCGCGTACCGGGCGACGACGGGGCCGCCGGCCGCCACGTAGACGGGGACCCCGTCGGCGGGCACGTCGTAGATGCTCGCGTCCTGGGTGCGGTAGTGCTCGCCCTCGAAGGTGACCCGCTCGCCGCGCCACAGCTGCCGCATGAGGTCGACCGACTCGCGCAGCCGCGCGAAGCGCTCCTTGAAGTCCGGCCACTCCCCCGTGAAACCCGTCGCCACCTCGTTGAGGGCCTCGCCGGTCCCGACACCGAGGACGACGCGCCCCGGGTACAGGCACGCCATGGTGGCGAAGGCCTGCGCGACGACGGCCGGGTTGTACCGGAACGTCGGCGTCATGACGGAGGTGCCGAGGACCAGCCGCTGCGTGCGCTCGCCGACCGCGGTGAGCCACGACAGGGCGAACGGGGCGTGTCCGCCCTCGTGGCGCCACGGCTGGAAGTGGTCGCTGACGAACGCGGAGTCCATGCCCGCCGCCTCGGCCCGCACCCCGAGCTCCACGAGCTCGCGCGGCCCGAACTGCTCCGCCGACGCCTTGTACCCGATCCTCAACCCGTCCGGCACGCGACCCGCCATGGGCTCAGCGTCCCCCGTCAGTCCGGCAGCGGCACCTCGAGCACGAGGACGCGGTGCAGGCCCTTGCGGCGCAGCGCCGCGAGCAGCCGCGGCGGCGGCGCGACCACGACCATGGCCGCGCCGTCGGCCCGCGCCAGCCGGTGCAGCCCGAGGAGCAGCCCGAGCCCCGCCGTGTCGAACGTCACGACCTCACCGACCCGCAGCTCGACGAGGTCGTGCTCGGCGCCGGCGCGCCGCAGGGCGTTCCGCAGCCGCGGGGCCTCGGAGGCGAGCAGGCGGGGCCCCACCTCCACGACCGCGGGGCCCGCCTCGACCACGTCGGGGTCGGCCCGCTCGCCGGAGCCGGCGGGACGGACGACGGCGGGCAGGTCGTCGGCGGCCCCGGGACCGCGCCCCGGGACCCCCCGACCCCCGCCCGCCGTGCTCATGGACCAGAGATACCCGACCGGAGCGCCCGCACCCAGCGCCGCCGCACGGTTGTGACCGTATTGCGACGTTCGGCGCGACACCCGGTCATGGGGCCGTGACAGAGCCGGACGGTCAGTCGGTCAGCTTCTTCAGCAGCTCGTGGCAGCGGTGGGCGCGCTGGGAGTCCTCCTCCATCACCTGACGGAAGAAGGCGGCCACGTCGTCCATCCCCGCGTTCTCCGCGTCGCGGACGTACTGGCCGTAGTCGTGCCCCGCCTTGAGCGAGTGGTACTGGACGGAGATCAGGTCGAACTGGACGTCGCCGAAGCCGGTCTCGCCGGTCGCCATGGTGTGCCTCCTCGTTCGTGGTGCCGCGGCCGGGGGTCGCGGCGTCGGTCACCCCACGCGTACCCGGCGCCGCGCCATCGATTCGGCGCGTCGGCGAGCAGGTGCGTCGGCGCCGTCGGCGGGTACCTCGTAGCCGGAACCGGGACCACCGTGCCCGGCACAGGAGGTGGGCGGTGCTGCTCGCACGCTGGGCGCGACCCCGCCGCCGCAGCGGGACGGCGGCGGTCGGGGTGGCCGCCGTGGCCGCGCTGGTCGTCGACCACCGTCGGGTCGTCGTGGGCGGGTGGCTCGTGCTCGTGGCCGCGGCGGTGCTGTGGCTGCCGGCACCGCAGGGAGGCGGGGTGGGCGACCTCGACGACTTCGCCCCCGACGGCAACCCGTACGTCGCGACGGAGGTCCGCTCGGCGGAGGCCTTCGGCTTCCCGCTCCTGTCGCGCACCGTCGTCGTGCAGCGCGACCCGGACGGCCTGTCGCCCTACACGCAGGCGGCGGTCGTGCTGCGCGCCGCCGCGGTGAACGAGCAGCAGTACCCGTGGGCGGGCCCGGTGCGCGGCGCCCTTCCCCTGCTCAACGTCTCCGACGCGTTCCCGGGAGCGCGGGAGTCCGGCACCACGGGGCTCACGTACCTCCTCATGTCCCCGGACGTCGGGCTGTTCGCGCAGACCCGCGCCGGGGAGCGGTTCGCCGCACAGCTCGGGCCGGACGACGACGTGGTCGGCGTGACGGGGTCGTTCCCCGCCCGGGTCGCGCAGGACCGCCTCGTCGACAGCTCGCTGCGCACCGTCGAGGTCGCCACCGTGAGCGCCATCTTCGTCATCATGGCCGCGGGCTTCCGCTCCCTCGTGGCCCCGTTGCTCACCCTCGGGACCGCCGGCGTCGCCTTCGTCCTCACGCTCCACGTGGCGGGGGCCGTGGGCGAGGTGATGGGGGTGGCGGTGCCCGCGGAGCTCCGGCCGCTCCTGCTCGCACTGCTCCTCGGGGTCGTCACCGACTACGCGGTCTTCTTCCTCGCCGGGACCCGGACCGGGCTCGCCGAGGGCCGCGACCGGGTCGACGCGGCCCGCAGGGCCGTCGTCGACTACCTGCCGGTGGTCGTCGTGGCCGGCGTGACCGTGGCCGCGGGGACGGCGTCGCTCCTCGCGGCCCGGGGCGGGGTCATCCGCACGTTCGGGCCGGGCATGGCGATCGCGGTCCTCGTCGCGCTCGCGGTGTCGGTGACGCTGCTCCCGGCGGTCCTCGCGATGCTGGGGCCTGCGGCGTTCTGGCCCGCCCGCCCCGGTCCCGACGGTGCCGCCGTGCCCGTGCGACCGCGACGTGCCCGCTTCGCGCGGGTGCGGGAGCCGCTCGTCGGCCGCCTGGTCCGCACCCGCACGGCGGCCGTCGTCGCGGTGACGGTGACGGTGCTGCTGGGGCTGCTCGCGCTGCCGGTGCGGGGGCTGGAGCTCGGCCTGTCGTTCGTACCGTCGCTGCCGCCCGCGGACCCGGCCTCGCGGGCTGCGGTGGCGGCGGCGGAGGGCTTCGCCCCCGGGATCCTCTCGCCCACGGTCGTGCTCGTCGAGGGGGAGGACCTCACGGAGGACGTGCCGGCGCTGTCCGACCTCCGCGAGCGCATCGAGGCCGACCCCGGCGTGGCCGGGGTGCTGGGCCCCGGCTACCGGCTCCTCGACGAGCCCCGTGGCCTCGTCCTGTCCGAGGACGGAACGGCCGCGCGCTACCTCGTCGTGCTCGCGGACGAGCCCCTGGGGGCGACCGCCGTCCACACCTTCGAACGCCTCGAGGCGGCCGTGCCCCGGTGGGCCGAGGACGCCGGTCTCGCCGGGGCGCAGGTGAGCCTCGGGGGCGACACGGCCCTCGCCTCCCTGCTCACGAGCTCGACGCGGGCCGACCTCGCCCGCATCGCCGTGGCGGTGCTGCTCGTCAACCTCCTCGTCCTGGTCCTCTTCCTCCGGGCGACGGTGCTGCCGCTGTACCTGCTGGGCACGAGCGTGCTGTCGTTGCTGGCGGCGCTCGGCCTCACCACGTGGGTGTTCCAGGACCTGCTCGGCCACGACGGGCTCACGTTCTACGTGCCGTTCGCGGCGGCGGTCCTCCTCGTCGCCCTCGGCTCGGACTACAACATCTACGGCGTGGGGCGGCTGTGGCACGTGGCACGGGACGTGCCGCTGCGCGCCGCCGTCGTCCAGGTGGTGCCGCGGACCTCGCGTGCCATCACGGTCGCCGCGCTCACCCTCGCCGTCAGCTTCGGGCTGCTCTCGCTCGTGCCGCTGCGGCCCTTCCGCGAGCTCGCGTTCGTCATGGCGGTCGGCATCCTCCTCGACGCCGTCCTCGTCCGGGTGCTGCTGGTGCCGGCGCTCCTCGTGCTCCTCGAGCGGTGGAACCGCTGGCCGCTGCCGCGGCGCCCGGTCGGCTCCGACGACACGACGGGGGTGGTCTCGTGAGCACAGCCGGCGGCCCGCACGACCGGCGCGCGAGGGTGCGAGCGGGTGCCCTGCTCGCGGTCGGCCTCCTCGTCGGGACCGGGCTCGGTGCGGCAGTCGGCACCGGCGTCACCCGGTCCGACCGCCCGCCCGCGGTGGAGCCGGGGACGGGAGCACCGGCCGGTCCGGGCACGGCCGACGCCGCGTGCGTCGCCGCCGCGGAGCGGGCCCGGGTCGTCGTCGACCTCGCCGAGGACGCCGCCGAGGCGATGGCGGACCTCGACGCCCGGCGCCTGGAGGAGGTCGTGCGGGACATGCGGGCGGAGGACGCCGAGGTGCGGGCCGCCATCGCGGCCTGCCGCGCCCCCGCCACCCCGGAGCGCGGTGCGTCCACCGGAGCGAGCCCGCCTCAGCCGGCGCCGTAGGCGGTGAAGGCGGCCCACGCGCCGAGCGTGCGGGGGTCGTCGGGGTCGAGGACCTGACGCGCGCCGTGCAGCGCCTCCGCCACCGGCAGGCCCGCCGCGAGGCCCGCGTGGAGCGAGCGCACGAACGGCAGCACGTGGGCGTCGGCGACGAGCGTGGTGCTCGCGACGATGCCGCGGGCGCCGCGCGCCAGCAGGGTCCCGACGAAGCCGAGGAGCTCGTTGCCGGGGTGGACGACGCCCGCCCCGACGTCGCACGCCGCGAGGACGATCCGCCGGGGCACGTGCGAGCGGCCCTCGAGCTCGTGGACCGTGAGGTCGCCGTCGCTCAGCCGCAGCGAGGAGAACTGCGGGTTGTCGGCGCGCACCTCCCCGTGGCACGCGAGGTGCGCGAGCCCGGCACCGTCGAGGGCGCGCCGGACCGCCGACGACGTGCTGTCCGGGGGCACGAGCACCGTCGCGCCGGGGTGGACGTCCGCGAGGACCGCGACCTCCGCCGGCGCGGCCGCGAGCCCCGGCCCGGCGACGAGGACCGTGGGACCGGGGACGTCGGGCGCGCCCGTGGCCGGCACCGCCGTCCGCCACCAGAGGGCGGCGGACGGCGCCACGGACACCGGGCCGTCGACGAGCGCCGACCACGGCGCCCGCTGCAGCGCCCCGACCGGGACGACGACCACGCCCGCGGCGGCGGTCCCCACGGGCAGGTCGAGCGGGGCGACGACGAGGTCCCGGAGGCGACCGACGGAACGGTGGACGAGCCCGCCGAGGACCTCGCCCATCGCCGGCACGGCGGTCGGCAGGGCCCGCAGCGTGACCCGGAGGTCGTCGAGCACCGGCTCGACCTCGTCGAGGGGACCCAGCCGCACGAGGCGGCTGCCCCGCTGCTCCAGGACCACGGCGACGAGGTCCCCGTCGAGGACGTCGTACTCCACGAGGACCCGTCCGGCGAGGGCCTCGCGCACCCGGGTCACACCCGGCTCGCCCGGGCGGGTGCGGGCGCCGTTCCCCGCCACCCACGCGCGGCCCCGCACACGCTCCTCCAGCGACCGCTGCCGCACGAGGAGCGCGGGAGGGACCACCCGCCCTCGGCTGCGGGCCGCGGCGACGGCCACCTGGACCTCGTGCAGCGCCACGAGGTCCACCTCGCCCGCCTCGGTGGCCTCCCCCGCCTCGTCCCCCCGGGCGGTCGCCGCGAGGGCGTTGGCGCGGGTGCGCTCCATCCACCGCAGCACCTGCGTGGGTGTCCCGGTACGCACGAGGGCACCGAGACCGAGGGCGGCGAGCTCGGCACCGTGACCGGCGGCGAGGGCACGCAGCTCGGTCGACGGGAGGCTGTCGCGGTGGCGCGCGAGGTCGGCGAGCCCGGCGCGGCAGGCCCGGACGAGCGCGGCGTCGTCGCCTCCTAGCGAGGCGACGAGGGCGCGGGCGGCGCGGGCGGGCGCCCGGGCGAGGACGGGTCCCCGCGGGGCGGTGTCCGCCGCACGGGCGAGGTCGTGGACGGCGGCGTCCCGGTCGCCGTCGGCCGCGGCGACGCGGCCCGCGACGAGGTACGCCTCGGCGGCCTCCGTGAGGGCACCCGAGCGGCGCAGCGCCGCGGCGGCCCGCAGCGCGACGACCCGGTCGCGCGCTCCGGCGAAGGCGGAG